>PWVO01000203.1 GCA_003561825.1 Candidatus Woesearchaeota archaeon
AAGCTGATGAACGCTCGTTTCCTAGGTGCCAATCTCCCTGATGTTAACCTTCTTGTCTTCGACTTACCTGTTGACCCACTAGCCTTCGGGGCAGTAGCCCTTCTTGTCGTTAGAGGCTTCCGCATTCTTCTTCTGATGACCACGAGCACTCCTAGATACGGGCATCTAGCAATAACGTCTTGTGTTACATCCCATTGTAACGCAATGGCTGAGATTCAAGCAAGGATAGTCCTGAATGACTAGAAACAACAGAGAGAAGCCCCCTTTGACACAGTGTCAACGAGTTATTGCCCAGGTTCTGGCAACAATCTGACGAAAAGTGTGAAATGCCTCTTATCTCCTACCACCACATCCCCTATTCATCTAGACTTCCGGATACCCCCATACCTTTAATGCCAGATTTGCGAGGTGCTTGCCACGCTCGATAATCGTGTCCTCGTTCCAGCAATCGTTGTCAGAAAATCCTTGGAAATATGAATTTAGAACCAACAGGCTTTGCTTGGTTACCTCTGGGCGTTTCAAACTGAATGGCCCATTACTGACCTCGGCATTAAGCGGTTGGGTTAACATTGTTAAGTTACCTAAGGTATGCAAAGAAGTTCGGCGCCTTGATTCCTGCTCTTGTTTTTCAGCTGTTTCTTGTTCTGGATATGGCCATTCTTCTGGTTTGAACCCTTGGGGCATTACATGTTCAATGGTAAGAGAATTACTAATCGGCAAAGGTAACGTTTCTTGACGCGGTGTCCGGCTAGTTAGTTCCAACGCAGTGAGAACCAGGCGAACTCTTCTCGGGCCGATAGTGTCATACAAGGGCTCGTGAACTAGGTGTCTCTTGAACGTTTCGTCATTAGGCCAGATGGCGCTATCACCTTCAAGTGAAAGCAGTTCGCGTCGCACTGATGCCCCATTCGGAATTCCATCCTTGAGCTTGGTCAGTAGTGTAAGGAATATGCGGTTATAGTTTTTGGGGGTGAGGCGGCAGACCGCCCGTCGGACAACATAGGATTCTACATCAGCCAATATACTGTTGAACTCATTTTCCGTCGTCTTGTGCCGATTTTCGCACAGCCAGAGTATGAATGGATAAACTGTGGTTGTGTCCAATATCCGCAGCCTTTGGGCAAGCACACCCAGACGCTGGCTATCATCTGATTCTAGAAGTGAACGAAAGACCACGCTCGAACGCTGTGCTGATTCCAGTTCTGTTTCCACCGAACGCTCTCCGGAGTCGCCCCACCAATCCTTGAACTCCTGGTAAATGTGGCCCATCTTGATCTCGCGGCCGACACGGTATGTCAGATAATGGAAAAAGAATAAGTCCAGCCGGCTGCGGAAAAAACGACCCTGGCGTTCCTTCTCTTTCCAGAACTTGCCAGTCGTCCCGCTTGCTTCGTCGTAGTCTTTCCACCACTGAATGTAAAGAGCGTTCACGTCTTTCTCCTGCCTATTCGCATAGAGAAAGATGAAGTTACGTATCAGGTCAGAGGGTTCGAGAGGCACGCCTCCATGATTGAGGGTTTCAAATATGACCTGGGGGTCATCCTCTGAATCAAGTTGAATCTCGACAAGCTGCACATAGCGCATCAACGCTTCAAAGAGCACATTAGCCCGTTCCCTGATAGAGTCTGGGCTAACTGGCTGACTGGGCGAACCATTGCCACTCTCATCAACTTGATTGAGAGATTTGCTTATTTCGCCGTAGAAGTAGAAGTAAGCCTCCACCAAAGCCGGAAGCGGTGGAACGAGTTTTCTACGGTACATCCTCTGTGGGTACATCGCCGAAAGGGCCTGTGCCGAGCCCGCATTCATCACGTTCCTCACGTCTTGCTGGTAAGCATTTGTAGGCCATACTTTGAACTGCTCATTATCGTCACGAAAAGGACCAACATTAGCCGTTAAGTGCGCGAGCTGGGTGTATAAGTAATCATCGCCGAGGTCTGCGATGGTATCTCGGAATGCTATTAGAAAGACCTGCAGAGTAAGCAAACGCTGTTGTCCGTCTACTATCTCTGAAGCCGGTGTTTGTCTTATCACGGTAGGCACATGACTCAAAACAATAGTGCCGAGGAAATGCTTGCGAATGGTATTCTTAGAAGAGCCATCGTGTTCACTCACCAAAGTGGCCTGTTCAAAAATGTCTTCCCAGAGAGGCGCCCATTGTCGCTCCTTGTTCCACACATATCCACGCTGAAAAATAGGCACGAGATATCGCCTTTGCTTCTCAAACAGGTCAAAGACCGTGATTTTGTCAGTCTTCACTTTGCACTCTCTCTATTTGCACAGATCTGAGTCTCAGTATCTTCCCACAGCTACATGTGGTCACATAGATTAGCCTACCCGAACTACTTGTTCCTAGTGACTCGACCACACAGGGGGAACACTTTCTATGCTCACCTATATTTACTCGGATGAGATCTCCAACTTCTGCCTTATTCTGAATTCTTGCCATCTAAACACCTCGTGAGGTCAAGCTACGACTGCTCCTCCGCATCAAATTCTCTACTCATTCGATATTTGATGTCATAATGAATAATGAAATCCAACTCATTATCCGTGAAACCATAATGGTGTGCCAACACACGGTCAATTTGATCAATGGTCCCTTTTGCTATTTGAGGGTAGTATTCCTCATATTCCACAACTCCTGAGGGATAAACACGGGTACATAAACCAGCTTTGTCCTTCAACTGAGCTCCTAGTTGTTCTCCTAGTTCTGATAATGCCTCCTTTTCGCTCGCTACAAGCTCACCTATTCTATACTCATCAAACTCCTTCGAACCAAAATCACGACAGTTGCTAATCAGTTTGAAATAGAAATAGAAGGTCGAACTGCTAAGGATAGCAGCTAGAATGTAAGCATCTTCTTCTGTTCGAGTGGGAATCCTATGATAATGATTAGACCTATCGCTTTTCAATCCTATATTAGGCTCAAATGGAAGCGCTCTTATCCAATACGTCGGCCCGTCATGATACCAACAACCGAATCTGCCAACCGCCTTTAACGAATTCAAGGTTCTGGTCTCATTGACTATTTTTGCGAGGATACCTCTTCCCAACTCATCGCCGACTTTGTACGGCATACTACGGGTTTTGATTAGCCCAGTTGGTGAATAGTGAAGGCGTCGGATTAGTGAGTCACGCTCTTGTTCATACCAATGCTGATAATACGTAGTATACGTCATCGAACCATGTTTTGAGCTAATTAGTATCGCAAGGCGTTGTTCCACGCCTTGAAATAACTTCCCAGGTCGATTCGAATAAGTTGAAACCCAATTCTGTGAATTCTTGAATATGAGTTCGGCGATCGGCCTGTAAGTTTCGCCTGCAACTAGGCTCACTGGTACAATCATGCCAAAGTGGCCCTCTGAGGATAGAAGACTACCTGCTCTCTCCAAGAAGAAGCAATAGAGATTGCCACAGGATTCTGATTCATACCCATTTGGTGGCAAAGTGTATTTTGACTTTACTTTTGAATAAGCAACATAGGGGGGATTGCCAATTACGGCATCAAATCCGCCGTCTTTCATAATGCCGTAGAAGTCTACAAACCAGTGGAACGGCTGATATGCTGAAAGCCACCTCTCGTAAGTGGCAGATTGTTCTACATCAATACCGTACTCCCCTGCTAGGTAGCGGCTAAGCTCGTCCTGTAACTTCCCTAGGTTGTCTCTTAAGCCCCCCTTGCTAGTGGCTAAGTCTCGAGAATCAACATCGACTATGGTCTGCAATGCCCGGAAGTGCTGGAAGGCACGATCAACCGCTTGAGCACTCTGGTCAATTCTCTCGATTTCTCCCCCCAGGTCCATTTTGCCCTGGGCACCCCCCACTTTGGTTATCGCCCGAATCTGCTCCAGATGAGTGTATCCCACCAGCGTGTTTCCGGCGCGGATATTGAAGTCGATATCCGGCAAGGGTTCAATCTTGTTCACATCGTCAACCTGCGCCACCAGCTTCAAGAAGAGTCGGAGCTTGCAGATTTCCACCGCTTCTTCCATGATGTCCACGCCAAACAGGTTGTTGACGATGATACTCTTCAGGATGAAATAGTGGCGGTTAGGGTGCTGGCTGATTCTCTTCAGCTCATCGGCAAAGTCCTGGTACTTGGGGCCGCCCAGTTCCTCCATTTTATCAAGGCAGATTATATAGAGCGGCTCAAGCATATTCAGGGCAGCAAAGAGGAAAGCACCGCTGCCTACCGCCGGGTCCAGGACGGTTACTTTGGTGAGGCAGTGGAAATAGAAAGCGCGCAGGGTGACCGGGTCGTGGATACTGGCGACCCAATCCTCGGCGAACTTGCGGATATCCAGGTTATAGGTAATCAGGTCATTGATAGTGGCGACTTTCCCGGCAGCGAAGTCATTCTCTATCTGCAGGTAACGCTTCTGCCTAGCTTGATACTCGCGTTCCGTCTCGGTTGGCAAATACTCCTTCTGTATGACCGCATCATAGATATATGGTTCCACGTCTCTCATGGGGAAGGGGTGAAGCTCATCGTAGCGCATGTTTTCCAGCTTATCGAAGAGAAAGGAAATGATTGTGTTCTTGCAGATGTAGTCTGTAATGTCCTCTTTTGTATAGTAAGCCCCCATCTGCTTCTGGTTGATGTACTTCTCAAAGATATAGCCCAGCACATCGGGGTTAATCTCGTTATCAGCCTTAAGGGGTCGGTAATCAAGATGCCAACTGTAGCCGTCGAAGAATGTAATGATCTTCTCGAAAGCGGCGTCTGGAATAGCGATATTGGGATTTTCCTCTTCCAGTTTGTGTCTCTGAAAAATACCTCCATTAAGATATGGCACGTCACCCAGTAATTGCTTGGTTTCTGGGGTGCGTGCTTCTTCTTCCTTAGCGAAGCCCTCAAAGAAAAGCCTTACGAGAAACTTCTTATAGAACTGGTCTGCCGCCTGACGTTTCGATTCTCTGAGCTTGTTCGCAAGATAACTCGTATCCCTGTCTAAGAATCCCTTTTTCTGAATGAAGTAGATGAACATCAGCCGGTTGAGCATTATCGAGACATACCATGCCTGTTCTTCCTGCTCTTCGATTCCTTTGAGGAACTTGCGGAAAGTATCGTGCTCTTTCTTGAATTCATCATAAAAACGCTTGGTTACTTTCTCGACATCGAATGCCTTTCTTAACCGTTCGACCACCTTGATGACTTTGACATTGCCATCATCATCTATGTCTAGTTCAGATATATCAAAGGCAATTCCATCCAACTTAGCCATAAGAGAATCGCCGGGCTGGTTCTTGTAGTACGTATGCTCACGTGTCGCTGTCTGAAATCCACTGCCACGCCTGATCCACTGCCACACCGACTTTGACTTACCGGAATCAACAAAAATAATGATGTGTTCGTGAGTAAGTTGCTTGATCTTATTTTCAATCTGCCTCCGAATCATTGAGGATGGGACATCGCCACTGTTAAGAAGCTCCACCTGGTAAACAACGACGCCGCCTAGTTCCGCCAGCGGGCTTATCCTGGCAGTATCTCCATCTATCTCCAGATCCAGAGGTCGGTTGGTACAGTGGGACCAGTTGAGCTCTTGGATAAAGAGCCTTTTGAAGTCAAAGGATTTCAAGCACTGGCGGACTTGCCCGGTATCTACGTTCATGATTGACTCTCCCCCTGCTTAAACAAGCCAATGGAGCAAATGATACGAGGTTCCTGACGTTCAACATCGTCTTCTCTAAGGCTGAGACGATCGTCGTTCCTCAGCGAGATTACCAATTCGGCAAGATCCTCATCCGAGACCCCTGCTCTCATCTGGCGGTTAAGTATGTCCGTAGCCGATTGGCGAAGGGGATACCTGTAAACATCATCGATGGCTTTAACGAGATCATCTCTGGCTGCTAAAAGTGGTTGTTGTTCTTCTAACTGTTCATAGTACCGCTTCAAACGGTCATAGGTACGATATCGAGCTCCAGAGGGACGTCCCAATTGGCCGCCAACTGCCTTTTCTTGCTGAACAATATGCTGTACTCCTTGGCGGACTAACTCATGATGGCGCTCGTGGCGTGGTACTGGTGGTGTATCAGGAGCGCATTCTGCTACCCTTAGCACCGCCAGTTGGGACTGGGTCACACTCTCACCCTTCCTATTCATCCATGCAAGAGAATCGTTCCCTTCGGCAGTCCTCATGTACACCAGCACGCCCTCCGGTTCTTTTTCTGTTGGCTTGTGTTCTCTGCTTGAATACACTACGTCTGGAAGCTCGGATACTCTCTTCGCAAGACCAGTATCATTCTTCGTTGCATTATGCCAGATTTGGTAGGCATATGAGGCGAGGTCGACCTCTGTGTCGAATTCACCGTCCAGAATACCAGACTTCTCTGTGTACAGGTCTTTCAGTGCCTGGTTATTGAGGTCATCCTCAAAGAATTGCTCGTCTGATCCCAAGACTTCACCGCTCTCTACAAGACGCTGCTTAACTCTCGAACGTAGCCGGATTATCTTCTCAAGTCCTTTGGCCGGCAAGAAGGAGTAGCAACAAATGTTCTCAGATTTCTGCCCGATACGGTCGACACGACCGACACGCTGGATTAGCCTGATCAGTGCCCATGGCAAATCATAGTTGACAACGATGGCGCAGTCCTGAAGGTTCTGACCTTCACTAAGAACGTCTGTAGCTACCAAGACTCGGAGCTCATCTTCAGGTCGGACCACGCTTTCATTGCTTATCGGGCTGAACCGCCAGGCAGTGCTAGTAGGATCCTCTGATTGTCCAGTAACCCCTTCGAGTTTGCCCAGACCAAGACTTTCGAGCTCATCGGCCAAGTACCTGACAGTATCGGCAAACTGCGTGAACACCAAGACCTTTTCCTTGGGATGCTCTTTGGCTAACAGCTGATGCAATGCTACGAGTTTGGTGTCACCCTTTGGACTCCATTTGCCAAAGTCCTGCATTAGCTTTGATAGATTCGCTACGTCTTCTATCAGTGAGTCCTGCAGAGAAGTATCGAACAGCTTTGGACGTAACCACCGGAATCGCTTCTTCTGTCGTGACCTATAGACCTCATAGATGCGCTGGGCGCAACTCATGTACCATTCCTGGCTATACTGATGCACCGTTTGGTTCTCTACTTGATTGGTGTTCGTTTCCTCAGTATCATCCTCTTCGTAGTCCATAACGGCCTGAATAGGTTCTGCTGTGTCAGAATCTTCATCATTGGTACCAACATCGAGAAGCTCCGCACTCTGGACACCTATGGGAAGAGGAAGCCCACTATCGATTGCATATATGTATACGTAGTTCCTTAAGATATGCCGATCTACCGAAAGCAGAAAAGATTGGCCGCTACTTTCCAGCCGCTTGAACAAGTTGGTTCGACAGAACCCCATCAATCTCTTGCCGGCCCGGGATAGATTATCCAGTTGTTTCTTTTCATCTGCAGTGGCTACTTCTTCAGCGCCCCTTGCTACGTAGTTACCTAAGCCGTATCGAGGAAGACGCAATCCGTTGACCATATCAAC
>PWVO01000201.1 GCA_003561825.1 Candidatus Woesearchaeota archaeon
GGGATTATAAGAGGATTTTTGCTTCTTGATAGGATTTAAGAAGCTTATATCTTTATGAAGTAGCCTCTTGAATGCATGTAGCCTGTGTTGTGGACCGAGACTTGCTTTTCAGGAGAGATCTTCAGTGATAAGAGGTATGCCAATGGCTGGTTATTGTCTATTTTTTCAAAGCAGATTTGCATGTTTTCTTTGTTCTGGCCAAATGCAAAGCCTGCAAAGCTTTCAAGTGTTCTGTGGTCGCCCATGAATAGCTCAAGCCAGAGGTCTGAATTTAATGCTTCCTCTTTGCTCATTGGCTGCCATAAGCTTGTGGCCTGGGTGTATTTTTCCCTGGCCTGGCCAGGAACTAAGAGTTCTTTTTTTACTGCATAAAGCTTTGATGATGGATTTTCTTCTATTGCAAATTCTGTTCCCTGCGCTGAGGCATAATCCTCTTTTGAGATTTTTAGTGCCCATTTTCTCAGGGAGTATTTTTCTATGAACTCGCCTTTTGTGGATAAGGAAGGATATCTAAAGTCTGAGGTTATTTTAAATGAGCTGCTGGTGTCATAAAGTATAAATGTGCCTGAGTGGATATGAGGGTATTGGCCTAAGCCATGGCGTGATTTTGAGATTATGCCTGCTGTTTCCCTAAAGCCTAAAAGCCCGTCATTGCTAAGCTTTGATATGCCTGTGCCTGCATTTTCAAACACTGAAAGCATTTTCTCAAGCTCTGATGGGTTTGGAACAGGTTTTTTTGCTTTATTTTCCTGCGCGGGGTTTTTCTGATGATTTATTCTTTTAATTGTTATGAGAGTTACCATGATAAAACCTGAATAAATGCTTTGTCTTTAAATTATTTGGGGATTTTGCTTATATATTTTGGAGTGGGATAAAAATTTCAATAAGTTCTGGATGAAATGCTTCTTCAAGATGCGAACAATCAACAAATATTTATACCAATTATTAATTTAATGATTATTATGTATGAAATTGTGATTGGAAGGAATGAAAAAGACAAAAAGGCCTATGGGCTTGACGGCACTATCCTGATTGGGAAGCATTTTGTCAAGATGGGCCAGGTTACTTCTCTTTATAACCCGATTTACCTTGATGTTGTAAGGTCGCATGTTGTTTTTATATGCGGAAAGAGAGGCAGCGGAAAGTCTTACACTCTGGGTGTTGTTGCTGAGGGAATGGCTAACCTGCCTAAGGAGATTGCCCAGAACCTGAGCATTGTTATTCTTGACACTATGGGGATTTACTGGACTATGAAGTATGCAAACAAGAAGGATGAGGCTCTTCTTGAGGAGTGGGGGCTTAAGGGCAGGGGGTTTGATGTGAAGATTTTTACTCCAACTGGCTATTACAATGAATTCAAGGATAAGGGGATTCCCACTGATTTTCCTTTTTCTATTAAGCCTTCTGAGTTTGATGCTGCTGACTGGTGCCTGACTTTTGAGATTAAGCCCACTGATCCTGTCGGTGTCCTGATTGACAGGACTTTGTCTGAGCTTAAGGATGAGAAAGGGGATTTTTCAATTGGCGATATTATTAAGAGCATTAGGGATAACAGAAGGTTTGAGCAGACTGTGAGGGATGCTGCTGAGAACAGGTTGATGGCAGCTGACAAGTGGGGGATTTTTGATGAAAAAGGCACTAAGCTTAAGGATTTGATACTGCCTGGAAAGATTTGTGTGCTTGATGTAAGCTGCTATGCAACTATGCCGGGAAGCAAGAATATAAGCGCGCTTGTTATTGGTGTTGTTGCGCAGAAGCTTTTTAATGAAAGGATGATTGCAAGAAGGGGCGAAGAGCTTGAGGCTATTAAGTCAACTACTTCTGTTTTTGATGATGAGCCTGGTGATGAGAAGACTACGCCCATGGTATGGATTATGGTTGATGAGGCGCATGAGTTTCTTCCTGTAAAGGGAAAGACTTCTGCTTCAAATGCTCTTATTACTATTTTGAGGGAAGGGAGGCAGCCAGGGATTTCACTTGTTTTGGCGTCGCAGCAGCCGGGCCAGATCCACAGGGATGTGATGACTCAGTCAGATACTGTTATTTCGCACAGGATTACTGCAAAGATTGATATTGATGCTTTGAGCGCGCTTATGCAGAGCTATATGAGAAAGGGGCTTGATGCGCAGATTAATGACCTGCCTAGGGTGAAGGGGGCTGCCCTTGTTTTTGATGACACTAATGAGAGGCTCTATCCTATGATGGTAAGGCCAAGGATAACCTGGCACGGAGGAGAGGCTCCTACTGCAATAAGGAAGAAAAAAAGGTTTGAGCTTTAGGGCTTGTTCAGCTGGGCAAGTGACCTCAGTGATGCGAAGAGTATTATTGCAAAGATTATTATGAATGAAACCCCGAAGTCTAATGGGATTCTGCCTCCTGATGTATATATTACTGAGATAACAAGGCCGACTATGCCTGTTACCATCATTGTGCCCGGGAGGGGCTCTACAGAATACTGCGGAGTTTTATTTTTTTTTCCTGTTTTCCTGGGTTTTTTCATTTTAACACCTCTTTTTAGTCTTTAAGAATGAATTTGGAAATGTTTTTTCTTGCAGATTCTCTTTTTTTCCTGTGCTCTGCAAGGAATTTGCTGATCTTGTCTGCTAGTATCTGCTTGATTTCGCCTGAAAGGAGCTTTCCTGATGAGTAGTCATCATATATTTTTCTGAGCTTTTTCTCGTCTTCCTCAAAATACCTCAGCCACTGGTATGGGATGTCTATGTCTGGGTTTCCTCCTTTTTTCCTGTGCTCTTCAACTGTTTCTTTTCCTCCTGAGAATGCGTATTTCATGATTTTTTTTCTGACTGTTTTTTCATCGTCGCTTATGAATATTGTTGATTGCATTCCTTCTGATGTTGACATTTTTCCTGACATGCCGGTTAGAGGGGGCAGAAAGCTGCAGTGTATTGCTGATGTTTTGGGGTAGCCTAGCTTGGGCGCTACGTCCCTTGCTATGCGCCAGTAAGGGTCCTGGTCTATTGCTGCTGGTATTAGTGTTCTTATTTTCTGGCCTGAGAGTATTGAGGGGAGAAAGCAGGGCGCTGCCTGCATTGCAGGCCAGAAGTACATGCCTATGTTTGTCTCGTTTGTGAAGCCGAATACTGCTTTTGCGCTGGATGCTGTTGTTTTTTTTGCTACCTGGAGCGCTATTTTGTAGAGTGTTTTTGAGTAATCTGTGTCTACGATGATGTGTGTTTTTTCTGGGTCAAATCCGAGTGCTATTATGTCTAGTGCGTTTTCATAGCCCATTGCTGTTGTCTGGCTAAGGTCAAGGTCTCTTTTGCAGAGGTATTTTTCGTCGTCTGTTATCTGGAAATAGAGCGGGGCATCAAACACGTCCTGGAGCCATTTTGTGAATATCCATGGTATCAGGTGGCCTAGATGCGTGTCTCCTGAGGGGCCTCTGCCTGTGTAGAGGGCAAATTTTGTTCCTTTTTCGTACTCTGAAAGCAGGATGTCTAAGTCCCTGTGCGAGAAGAAGATTTTTCTGCTCAGCATGTAATGGAGCTTGCCTGAGTGTTTTTCTATTTTCTTAAGAAGTGTGTCTGAGATGGGTGTTGTGCCAAATTCTTTTGCAAGCCTGCTATAGTCTATGTCGCCGCTGACTTCCCATGGTGTTACAACAAAGCCCTTATTCATGCTATTATAAAATGAGCGTGCTTATTTAAAGGTTTTGTTTGCTTTGCGCATGGATGCATGCTTCTAAAAATCCGTAGAAAAGAGGTGATGGGCTTTCAAACCTTGACTTGAATTCCGGGTGGGACTGTGTTGCAATGAAAAAAGGGTGTTCAGGTATCTCGATGAATTCCATAAGCTTTTTGCTGTCATTCCTTGTGTGGGCTCCTGAAAACACAAGGCCTTTTTTTTCTATTTCTTCTGCAAATTCTGGGTTTACCTCGTACCTGTGCCTGTGCCTCTCCAGAATAACATTTTCTGTTTCAAGTTTTCCAAGGCGGAAGCTTTTTTGGCCAGTAAGGATCTGGATTCTTTTTTTGTCCTGGTCAAGCCTTTTTGTTTTTTGGTAAAGGCTGAGGACTTTTGAGCCTGGCTTTAGGTCTGCTGCATATGCGCCTAAGCGCATTGTTGCTCCGTAGTCGCTGTTATTTATCAGCTTCTCCTGGTCTGGAAGTATGTCAATTACCGGGTATTCTGTGTATGGGTCTATTTCTGTGCTGTTGGCTTTTTCCATGCTGCATACGTTTCTGGCAAACTCTATAACTGCAAGCTGCATTCCCAGGCATAATCCAAGGAAGGGCTTGCTGTTTTTTCTTGCGAATTCTATTGCATTAAGCTTTCCTTCCACTCCTGAGCAGCCAAAGCCTCCTGGGATTATTATGCCGTCATACTGGCTTAGGATGCCTGTGTTGCTTGCCTCAAATGATTTTGAGCAGATAAGGGTTATCTCAACTTTTGCATTTAATGCTGCGCCTGCTGACTTTAATGCCTCATTGACTGAGATGTATGCATCCTTGAGGTCGTAAGCGCCTATTTTTACATATTTTCCGATTAATGCAATTTTTATTTTTTTCTGGGGAAACTCTATTGCTGAGACCAGCTTTTTCCATTCATGGAGAATCTGCTGCTTTTCCTTGGCTATTCCGAATTCCTTGAGTATTTTAATACCTAAGCTGTTTTCCTCAAGGTCAACAGGGACTCTGTATATTGTGTCTACGTCTGGCTCTGAGATTACAGAGCCCGGGCTTATGTTTGCGTATTTCTCTATTTTTTCTTTTCTTACTGAGTCAAGTGGGGTTTTTGACCTGCATAATATGAAGTTAGGGAATATGCCGTTTTCTCCGAGCATTCTTATTGCCTGCTGTGTTGGCTTGGTTTTCATCTCCCCTATGTTTGAAGGAACAGGAAGATATGTTACTAAGACATAGATTATGTTGTTTTTTCCAATGTCACGCTCCAGGCTTTTTACTGCAAAAAGGAATGGTATGTTCTCGTAATCGCCGATTGTGCCTCCTATTTCAATGAGGCAGAAATCATAGCCATTGCCTGCGTCTCTTATTCTTTTTTTTATCTCATCCGGGATGTGGGGTATGAACTGCACTGTTTTTCCAAGGAATTTGCCTTTTCTTTCTTGCTCGATAACTGTCTTGTACACCTGGCCTGATGTGAGATTGTTTTTCCTGGGGATGTCCTGGTCGAGAAAGCGCTCGTAGTTCCCAAGGTCCTGGTCAATCTCGCCGCCGTCATCAGTGACCCAGACCTCGCCGTGCTCTGTTGGCCTTAGTGTTCCGGCGTCATAGTTTAGGTAAGGGTCTATTTTTATTGCTGTTACACTGTAGCCGTATTCTTTTAGGATTTTGCCTATTGAGGCTGTTGTTATTCCTTTTCCTATGCCTGATATTACTCCTCCGACGATGATTATGTATCTTGTCACTGGAGGCACCTGCTGTTTTTTTGATGAGAAGTATTGTTGTTTTTTGGGGTGTGCATTTTTGGTTTGGGAAATTGATGATATATAAAGCTTTTGATGTGCCTGGCGGAGATTTTCCGGATTTATTGCAGGCAAAGGTTTATTAAGCAATGTTTTTTTGGGATTGTTATGCCTGAATCTCTTGAAAGCTTTAAAAAATCTGCTGATAAGCTTAGCAAATGCATTGATGAAATTGAGTCAAGGAGCTTTAATGCCAGGAAAAGGAATTTTAACCTGAGTTATGGTGAAAACAAGGCTAATTATCTTGCTGGATCTGTTTCTTCTTATTTAAAAGAGCTTAAGATGCATGCCTGGGCTTTTTCAGAGGCCGCCAGGCTTGATAATGAAAGTGAGGAGAAGGCTGTGAGGATTCTTGGGCTTATCAAGAAAGCTGAGAAGCAGAAAAATGGTGATTTAAGCGGGATTGCTGAATGCGTGGCTGAGATGAGGGATATTGCTGAAGGCCTTGATTTGGCAAAAGGCCATGCTGATGAGCCTGATTTCAGGATGCCTATGCTTCCTGCAAGTATTGAGCCTGAGGTTAAGGCTGATGTTAGGGAGCTTAAGAGGTGCTTCAGCGCAAAGTGCTACAGGTCTTCTGTTATATTGTGCGGGAGGATTCTCGAGACTGCTCTTCACAGGAAGTATTTTGAGATTACTGGCAATGATATTCTTGAGACTAACCCCGGAGTTGGGCTTGGGAAGCTTATTGCAAAGCTTAATGACAAGGTTGAGTTTGATCCTGCTATTAAGGACCAGATACATCTTGTGAATAAGGTCAGGATATCTTCTGTGCACAAGAAAGCGAATGTTTTTTTCCCTACAAGGCAGCAGGCTTATGCAATAATCCTTTATACTGCGGATATTATAAATAAGCTTTTCAGATGAGGCTATCTGAGGAAGATTTTCTTGTTGTCAGGGCTGAAGAGCACATAAAAGGGAAGCCTGTATTTTTCCGGGTTTTCAAATATGTCTTTAAGCACTTCTATTGTCTCGTCAAGCTTCCATCTTACTGCGCCTGCAAACTCATTTACTGTTATCTCCTCTTTTCTTGCCTTCAGTGAGCTGAAGGCTTTTATCATCTTCTCAATCTCTTTTTCAGTTAATTTTTTCATGATTATTGCTTTTTTACTTTTTCGAGGTTTTCTTCAAGCTTTGCAACTGCCTCGTCTGCTTCTTTCTTGCTCTTGACGCCTGTACAGACTATTTTGCCGTTTGAGAACAGGAGGAAGCTTGCTTTTGGCTCTCTTATTTTATAGACAAGGCCAGGGAACTGCTCTGGCTCATACTCAACATTCCTTAGCTTCATTACAAGGTCATTGAGGTTGAGAGGGTAGCCAAGTGCTCCTGAAGCTACCATGTTCTGGACTTTTATTTCTGGCTCTATTGTTACTTTGACTTTTACTTTCTCAAGAAGCTTTATTATCTTGTCAATTGCCTCTTTTACCTCTTTCATTGTTTTTGCGCCTGTGCAGACTACTCTGCCTGTTGTGAAGAGCAGTGCTGAGGATTTAGGAGTTTTAAGCCTTATTACCAGCCCAGGGAACTGCTCCGGGTTGTATTCAGTGTTTGGAAGCACTGAAGCGATTTTCTCTAGGTTAAGAGGATGCTTGAACTCGGTAGAAACTACCATATTGACTATTTTTATTGCTTTTGCCATTTTATACCCCCAATAAGCTTTTTTAAGCTGTTTTTAAATGCTTTTTAAATAAATGTTAAATAAAAAATATAAACCTTTCGGTTTTTAAATGAGAAATTATTTGTAATGTATCAGTGGTAATCTTGGAGGCTTTTGGTTTTTTGGAGGCGTTGGTTTTAACATTGGGGTTTAACAAAGTTTGGTTTCCCCTCGTGAACGAAGTGAACAGAGCTAGAAAATCAAATTTAGATGGAAGAAATTGGGGAGGGACCCTTTAGAGGGGGGACCTAATTTCTGGAATTGGTTA
>PWVO01000050.1 GCA_003561825.1 Candidatus Woesearchaeota archaeon
TAGAGAGGCACTGGATGCTGTTAAGACTGGTGTTTCAAAGGGCTCGCCGCTTTTTAATGCTGCTCAGGATTTTCTGGAAATGGCCAGGCATTATTATAATGATGCTGAGTATTTTAAGGGCAAAGGTGATTATGTTAATGCGCTTGCTGCCCTGAGTTATGCGCACGGATGGCTTGATGCTGGTGCAAGGATTGGGCTTTTTGATGTTCATGACTCCAGGCTTTTTACTGTTGATGATGACTAAGGCTTCTCTATTTTTGGGTATGTGCCTGGGAGCATAAAGACTTTTTCTGTTTTTACTGCAAGGCCTTTTTCATCAAGCATCTGTGATGAGCCAAGCATTGCTGTGCCGTAGCATACCAGCTCTCCTTTTAATGTCATGACTGCTGTCAGGTCGCCATGCATTATGCCTGACTCAAATTTTGAGATGCCCGGGAGCTTTAGGTCTGCACCATGGCATATGCTGTCTACTGTTGTGTCTAGTATGTATATCTTAGGGAGGTGCTTTACAGCATTCTCAACTGGCTGTATGCACTTTCTGATAAGCTTGCTTTTTCCCTGCATGTGGTAGTGGTATGCGTCTGTGAGCTCCTGGAGTGTTGTTAGTGTTGACTCGTCAAATGGGCCTGCTTTTGTTCTTCTAAGCTCAGCCATGTGAGCCCCTGTGCCTAGCTTGCGGCCTATGTCATGTATTAGCTTTCTGATGTATGTGCCTGCTTCGCATCCTACTCTAAAAAGAACATCTCTCTGGTTTATTTCAATGATATCAAAGTAGTATATTTTTCTTGACCTTAGCTGCCTTTTTACAGAGCTTCTTATAGGCGGGATCTGATTTATTTTTCCTATGAATTCACTGCATGCCTGGTGTATCTCGTGCTCTGGGAGATCTTTGTGGAGATGCATTAATGCCGCATATTCTTTTCCTGCCTTGAGAAGAACCTGCACTATTCTTGTTGCCCTGCCTAATGCAACTGGAAGTGAGCCTGTTACTCCTGGGTCAAGTGTTCCTGAATGGCCTGACTTGCTTATTCTGAGTATTTTCTGCACATAAGAGCTTATCTGGTGGCTTGTGGGGCCAGAAGGCTTGTCTATGTTTATGATGCCGTAGCTTATGATTTCTTCTGCTGGCCTTTCTTCTGGCAGGCAGCCGTATTTTGAGGATGTGACTGAGGCTTTTCTTGTGATTATTTCTCTTTCTTTTGTTTCAAATGGCAGGGATGATGTGTTCATTTTTGCATTAAGTTTTATTCTGGATGTGTGGGTTTATCTATGTTTATATAGGTTATCTTTTTCAGGGGATTAATAATGTTTTAAGGCAGATGAATTATCAGATTGTTTTTTGAAGAGTTTTTCCAGAAGAAAGGCCTGAATCATCAAATATGCCAAGTGAGTAGCAGAATGAATTAGGGGCCTGTTCTTTGCTTCAAGAATTATCCGGGCCTGCTTCAGCTGATAATTGCTAGATTCTTTTTTCAATTTCAAATTTATAAGCAGCTTAATCGCGATAATTGCCTGAGGATAAAGAAAGATATTGCTGAGCTCTCTTTATTGCATTGTTTGCATATGCTATTGGCCTTCTGCTGCTGGATTCTCCTGAAAGCTTTGAAATGGTCTTATACTCGGCAACCTGTTTGACAAGACCTGCAAGTCCTAAGACTGCATCTTCTCTGTTGTCTTCTGTGATGCTAGAATTAAGGTCTCTTGCAGAGGTTATTATTCCTTTATTGAGTTTTCTGATTTCTTTCATTTTTGCCGCCATTATTTTCCTCGATATTGGTTATTAACAAGACCATAAAATCTGCCAAACAGAGCTTCATTTCTATTTGTTGATTCTTGCATTCTTGAAATTTCTTTTCTAAACTGATTTTCTGTATTACTGCAATATTTATTTATTCTTGTTCCTAATTCTTCATATCTGTTATCAAGCTCTCCAGAAATTTGGCCTCCAGGTCTTAACTCCTCTAAACCTTCCTTTACAAGATTATTAATCTCATTAACTAAATTAGTTACCTGTTGATTTTCTCTATTCGGATTTTTTTTCCAAAACATTTTTACACCCCCTATTAGATGTTTTGAGTATAAGAACTATAAGGCACTGCTACTATTTAAATCTTTTGGTTTTGTAGTTACTTATCAGTGATTACATTTTGAGGGGTATCTTTTGCTTAACAGAAAGCTTAATAAATGGATTTGGACATAAAAGCAGGATGAAGCATAAGATATGGAACACAAGAGGTAATGCCAAAAAAAACAACTTATCTGCTGCAGAATTTTATCCTGAAAGCGGAAACATGGGATATCTTGTCAGCTTTAATGTAAACAACAAAATAAATATCTATCCTGGATCAAAATCAAAGAACCCAAACCAAGTGATAAAAAAATTTGTTGGTTATGCAAAAATAGAGAGAAAGTCAGACTTTAGCAACTCAAGGTTTTACATGCTTTTAAGGCTGGATAAAAAAAGAAATATTTTTTACAGGAACCCTCTGAAAAATAACTGGTCATTGCAGACTGGAGATATTGATCTTATAGTTAATGGAGAGTTCAGTGATTACAGGCAAAAGTTGTCTGAGGCTGCTAAAAAAGATGGTGTAATGCTTTCAGAGGCTCACCTCAGGCTTTTTGAAGGCATTGAGAAAAAGCTAATGGATATTTACAGAAGATATTAAGGATATTATTTTTTCTTGACTTGTTCTGGAGTTTCTTTAGGGTTTGATGCCTTGGCTTTTGCTTCTTTTTTGTCCTCTGCCTGTGCAGGCTCTTTTTTTGGCTCAGGGCTTGGGGACTGTTTTTTTGCCTGGGGCTTTTTGGCTGCAGTTTCTTTGCTTTTCTCTTCCTGCTTTTTTTGTGCTTTTTTCTTTGCTTCTTTTTTTCTTTCAGCAGGGGGGTTTGGTATCTCTGCAGTTACTGTTCCGTCTTCAAGCTTTTGTGCCCTGACTTTGATTTTGTGCGGGGGATTTTTTATGCCGTTTTTCCATATGCTTAGGTTAAGGTGCTTTCCAATCTTGATATTGTCTGATTTCATGTGCCTGGAGAGAAACTCTTTGAGGGCCGTAACTGCTTTTTTTGCCCTTTTGTATCTAGGGGCTTTCTGGAACTCTTTTCTGAGAGGGATTATATATTCGCGGTCAATTACAGTTTTTGGTTTGTTGTCCTTTTTAGCCATTTTCACTCCTATGCTTTTGTTCTTGTTCTCCTCCAGGAGCGCTTGATCTCAGTATGCCTTCCAGGATGTACTCTTCTTCCTTTTCCGTATATTTTCATTACTGTCCAGAAAGGGGCCCATCTTGTCTGCTTGTGAAGCCTTGCGAGCCTTGACTTCCTGCTTGGATGCTTGTATTTTGCCATTTTTTCTTATTTTATCTTTATATTAAAATCGCGCTTTTTAGGCTGTATTGCTTTTAGTATGTTTTTTAAGTCCTGGTCTTCAATCCTGCTTATTCTTCCTGCCTCAATCTGCTGTGCAATAAGGATCAGGGCCCTTAATGCTGTTTCTGGATGAGCTATCCTGACATTTCCATATCTTTCTATTGCCTCTTTGGTCATGACCTGCTTGGCTATTGCCTCAAGCTGCGCAACCTGCTGCTGCATCTGCTGGGATTCCTGATTTTGATCTTGCTGCTTTTTTAGATCATCAAGCTTTCTTTTTTTTATTTCCTCAAGGCTGTCCATTTTGTAATTATTCTTTTTTTGCCTTGGCTTCTTTTTTCTTCTCTGTTTTTTCTTTTTTAGGCTTCTCCTGCTTTTCTTTTGGCTTTTCCGGGCCTGAAATCTTTGCTGATGTCTTTGATATTAATGATGCTCCCTTGGAGGAGATTATTCTGCCCTTGTGGATGCCTTTCTCAGCCTGTTTTATAAGTTCTGACTTCTCAAGCTGCTGCAACATTGTCCTTATTATTTTTCCAGAGCCTGGAAAGAATTTCTCTGGCTTCACTCCCCTGTTTTTTTTGCCTCCGTATTTTGCTCTCAGCTTTGAGACTCCTATTGGGCCTCTTGCGTATACTGTGCGCAGTATTGCTGCTGATCTTACATGCCACCAGTCTTCTCTTAAAGGAGGCCTTTCTTTATGGCGGCCTGTTTTTACAAAATTTGACCATTCTGGGGCTTTTATTTCTGGAATTTTCTTTAATTCAGATGCAATGCTCTCTATAAGCTCGTTTTGAGAAACTAAATATGCTTTTTTCATCAAAATCACTCCATTGGTTAGCTCTTTGATTGATTAGGATTGTTTAAATGCTTATAAACAATTTTAAAGGATTTTTAGATTATATTGGGTTATCAAATCCTTTATTTGGCCTTATTTTTGGATAATATGCCAATAATGAAAGTAAAATAAGGTTATTTAAAAAGCTTGTGTTTGTCACTTTTATCTGGGGATTACTATATAACTGGGATTTTGTAGCTGGCATTTATCAAAGTTGGTATTGTTGATTTTGGCTTTAAAAACCCGGACTTGTCTATCAGGCTGTAGATTCTGCTAATGAAAGGTGTTTTCTGGCGTATTTTTGGTTTTGTGTCCTTGATGTATAATGAGGATGATAACCCAAAGCAGAACATGCTTGTGCTGAAGTCTGAGGCTGTGCCTGCCAGAGAGGAATATTCATTTGCTGACAGATAAGAATAGAGGCCTAATGCCCCTTTTGCTGCAAAGATTGTTCCTGTAAGGAACAAAGGAAGCCTTGCTTTTTTTGATATTTTTTCCATGAACAAAAAATAAGAGTTTGTTACTATGAGGCTTTCTCCATCTGAGCTTATGCCTTTTTCATGGTCTCCTTCTATTATTCCGCTTATGTTCTGCATGAGGTCATAGCTTATTAAGCCTGTGCTGAGTGCTTTTGTGTAGTAATTCCCACTGCCTCCAATAAATGCTGCAAATGACGGGGTTAGCATTGCTGATGCAAGAGTGTATCTGCTTTGGCCGCTTTTTTCCCATGAATCTACTAGCTTTGAATACTGAGAATGTATGTGGCTATCTGCATAGTCCCATGCTTTTACTATTTTTTCAATTCCCATTGGGCCAATATCACTGAACTGGTATATATGGTTTTTGATGGCTAATACCGATTGCCTAGAAAATTATATATATAATATAGCTAAATTAATTTTCATGAAACATTTTTTGTTGGGTTTTTTAGGGATTGCAGTCACTTTATTGGGGTTTATCTTATCATTTGATATTTTTCTGCATTATACTGTTATTTTTGTATTCGGATGGCTCTGCTTAATGCTGTTTTTCAATGAAAAGTACTTTAATAACTCAAACCTGAAGATTATAGCAAAAAGCAGATTCATACTGCTATTATTAGTGTTGGGAACAATCATTACTTTGATAATTGAATACATTGGGGCATATCTATCTCCTGCCTGGTTTTACTCTTTTGATTTTTTTAATTTCAGATATGACTTCTGGTTCTCAATAGGTGCTTACATAATGTATATTCCCTCAGCTTATGAAACATTCACTCTTATAGGAAATATAACAAAAATAAAAGTTAAACAAAGAAAGAATTATCAACAGCTAATGAATTATTTTTTAATTATTTCAGTATTTTTGATGTTTCTTCCTTTCTTTTGGTCAAGCGAAAGATACCCAGGGCTTGCATTCTGCTTTTTTATCATAGGATTGGTTCTATGTTTGGATTATATGAATTGCAAATTAGGCAAGAGCTCTGTGTTGCTGAATTCATTTAACAGCCTGAAATATCTTTTGATTTTTTTTATTACATCCCTGATTTTGTCAATCCCTTCTGAATACACTAATATTATGCAATATGTCTGGACTTATGTTAACATCCCGTTAATTCATATTGAGCTTTACAATGTTCCTGTTGCTGTTTTAATTGGATGGATCCCTTTAGTAGGCATCTGGATTAATGTTTTTGAGATAACTAAACACCTTACAAATAAGAATCTCGGCCAAAAAAAGAAGTCATATTCTAAAGATAATAAGTAACAATCAAATCTTCTCCAATACTTTTAAAGATCCTTTTTGTTTGCTTGGGGATTATCCCATATCCTTCCTGCATCGTCTCTTCTAATTCTTTTTTTGTCTTTATGTTTTCAAACCTCACCCTATTATTTCCATCCTTATCAAGATAATTGAATATTGCCTCAAAAATTTTTTTTGAGAAATTTGGACAATTTGAAATCATCTTCTGGTAGCTGTCTTTAAAAGGCTCGCATATAATCAGCTGCTGCTTTGCTGCATTTAAGGAATTTTCTAAAACTGATCTTTCATTTTCAAAACCCATATGGTGGACTGCATCACATAATACAACTTTGTCAGAAGGGATATACATATTTACGTCCAGGGCATTGCCAACACGGACTTCTAGGCCTTTTCTTTGCGCATATCTGATAAATTTCTCATTAATGTCAAATCCTCTATAAGTGCTGGTCGGATGAAGAAAGCCAGCTAGTTCTGCTATACCACATGCTACATCTAATACTGACTTGCTATGGCCAATCTGCCCAGAGATATAATTATATTTTTTATTATAGCCTTTTCCGTGAAGAAGCTTTAGGCCAAGCTTATATGCAATAGGCCATTTGTATACAAAGCTTTTTTTTTGCATTTTTTTATGGCGATTAAAGGAGTATTTAAAGATTTCGATTAGTTGTCACTTAAGAGTTATAATGATTGCCAGTTTTTTATTTCTTTTTTCATATAGGAGGTGTATGCTTTGCATTCATCTGCAATATTAAGTATATCTTTTCTTGATATTTTTTTGTATCTTAGCTTTATGGCCTTATGAACAATGTGCCCTTTTTCTTTTGCCATGTGCCTGGCCAGCTTTTTGTATGACGGATGATACTTGAAATTATAGTTTTTCTCTGCCTCTAATGCTGCTAAGTGAAGTATCAGTTTAGGGAAATTCTGTACTGGAAATGTTGCCTGGCCTTTTTCAAGATTGTCTAAGTATTTTTCTATTGCCTTTATGTTGTTTTTGGCCTCTTGTTTTGGATTTAGGGGCTTTATTTTTGAGGAATCTGTTTTTTTGCCCCAAAGCTTTTTGAAATAGGGGAATTTTCTTGCAAAAACCTCTACTCCAAGGATTTTTGCTAATGTTCCTCTTTTTTTTCCTTTTGTAAGCTCATCAATGCCAAATCCCCTGAACCTTGTCTCTATTCCGCCGCATAGTTCTTTTTTTAGGTTATGGAATTTTTTGTTAAGCTGGGTTTCTTCCTTGATTATGTCAAATTCAGGGGTTACAATCCCAAAAAGGTCTATGTCGCTGTACGGGGTTCTGTCTTCTGTCAGGATTGTGCCTGAAAGATAAAGCGAGATCAGGCCTTTTTGCTTTAGCTCAGA
>PWVO01000134.1 GCA_003561825.1 Candidatus Woesearchaeota archaeon
TCTTAGATACTTGAAATGTATAAATTTTATGAAGGGATGTCCAGTGTCCAGTGCCAATTCATCTCAGACCTTAAAACCCGGAGATTTCTTGGCAGGTTTCTTAAGATTCTTGACATCCACAAGGACAAAGAGGAGCATTCGTGCATCTTGGGAAAATTAAATAAGTGAAATAAGCTGATTAAGCAAAAAAATGTCTAAGACACATAAAGAAGATTTTATGAAAAATCAAATTAAATGAAATTAGCTAATTGCCTATCGAAATCTTTAAATAATAGGCCTTCCAGTAAAATGTCAATTATTAAATGGGGGTGCAATAAAATGGAAGGTATTGAGAACATAGCAAGTGAAGGGCCGGCGCAAGGAAAAATCTCAAAAGAAGAATTGAGATTATTAAAGCAGGAAATTGGTCTATTAAGTCAGGTGACTGATTATCTTGACAAGAAGGGATTAAATTATGAAATAAGAAATCCCTCTAATGAAAGAGATATCCCTAAAGGACATAAAGGAATTGAAATTTTTGTTAAAAATTATGGAACTCCAAATGACCACCAGGTTTTTATTACTCTTACTAAAGCTGCTATGGCAGATTATAAAGGTGTAGATCATTGTGTTTTCTGTGAGCAAGAATTCCCGGCATTCAGCAAGTATGTGGATAAAAGCAGCCTTAATGGCAGGATGTCTTTGCCGCTTACTAAGCCAGTTACATTTATCATAGAAGACCCAAATAAATCTATGATTTACCTTAATTTCAGCCCTGAAAAAAATTATAAGCCAAGAAGTGCCTGAAAAAGCTGAAATAAACCTAGCTTAATTATTTGGCTCAAAAAATCTTTTTTATAATTAAAAAACAATGAAAGAATAGTTTAAATACTTGCCAATCTCAACAATTTAAATGATTGAAAACCTAAAGAAAGAGCTTGAGGCCAAAGCTAATCCTGAAAAAGCAAAGATTCTCTCAAGGTTCTTTAAGACAGGAAAAGGGGAGTATGGCCATGGCGATGTCTTCCTGGGAATAAGTGTTCCCATGCAGAGAGCAGCAGCAAAGAGATACCATTCTATTCCGCTAAAAGAAACTGAAAAGCTTTTGTCCAGCAATATCCATGAGCACAGGCTTACTGCGCTTGCAATTCTTGTTAACAGGTTCAGGAAATCAGGCCCAGAAAGAAAAGAGATTTACAGGCTTTATCTTAGAAACACTAAAAGAATAAACAACTGGGATCTTGTTGATATCTCTGCCCCGAATATTGTTGGCGAGTATCTTATTGAAAACCCTGCTGAAAGAAAAGTGCTGTACAGGCTTGCAGAGTCAAAGAATCTGTGGGAAAAGAGAATATCAATTCTCTCATGCCTTGCATTCATCAGAAAAAATGATTTTGATGATGTGCTTAAAATCTGCGAAATTCTTATTAATGACAGCCATGACTTAATACATAAGGCATCTGGATGGATGCTCAGGGAAATCGGAAAGCGAAGCCTGGAAACTTTGTATGAATTTCTTGACAAGCACTATAAGCAAATGCCAAGGACTATGCTTAGGTATGCAATTGAGAAGCTTTCTGATGAAAAAAAAGCTTTCTATATGAATAGGTAAAACTATTTAAGGAAATAGCTTATTCTTCTTAAGAATGCATGATTCAGAGCAGATAATAAATGGGAATTTGGGGAAGGTTATACTTGGGCTTTCAGTGCCTGTAATGATTTCACATCTTCTTCAGACAGCTGACAATCTTACAGATACTTTCTGGGTAGGCCGCCTTGGGAGTGAGGCCATAGCTGCTGTTACAGTGAGTTTTCCTATCTTTTTTCTTATGATATCAATTGCATTTGGGATTTCTCTCGGAGGATCAATACTTATCTCGCATGCTGCAGGCAATGCTTACAGGGCAAAGAAAAAGGATTCAGAAGGCATTAATCATGTGCTTTCGCAGTCTTTTGTTATAGTTTTTCTTGTGATTTTATTTATAGCTATTATTGGATATCTTATTACTCCTGCTGTGCTCAGGCTTATTGGTCTTGAGGATGCTGTCTTAAGCGGAGCAACTGCATACCTGAGAATGATATTTCTCGGATTCCCTCTGATGGCTCCTTTGTTTGTCTTCTATTCGTCACTTATAGCTCTTGGAAATACAAAAACCCCTATGAAGTTTATTCTTGCTGGTGTTGTTATAAACATTATCATTGATCCAATTTTGATTTTTGGAATCGGGCCATTCCCTGCTCTGGGTGTCTTTGGCGCAGCTCTTGCAACTGTAATATCAAGAGGAACTATAAGCCTTATTTCTTTGTATTTCCTTATAACAGGCAAATATGGCCTTAAGCTGAAGCTTATGAAGCCGGAACTAAAGACAATAAGAGAAATAATGAGGATAGGCATACCAAGTTCTGTTGAGAACGGAGTTAAGGCCCTGTCTCTTTTTATTCAGAACTCAATGCTGGTTGTATTTGGGACTGCTGCTCTAGCGGGCTTTGGCATAGTTATCAGGATGTTCAGCCTTTTCCTGATACCTTCAATTGCTATTTCAACTGCTGTCTCGACTGTTGTTGCGCAGAACATAGGCGCAGGAAACAAAGAAAGGGCTTTGCAGTGCGTGCGCGAGGGCATTAAGTCAGGGTTCTGGATAATGGCTGTTATGAGCATAGTTGTTTTTGCTTTTTCAAGGCAGATAATACAAATTTTCTCAGATAATCATGAAGTTATCTCAATCGGGAGCATGCTCCTCTTAGTTATTGCGCCTTTTCTTATGCTGATACTTCTTATAGAGATTTATTGCGGGTTTTTCAGAGGAGTTAAGAGAACTGACCTTGCAATGGGAGTAAGCATACTGCACAATCTTTTTTTCAGGCTTGGCTTTGCTTATGTGCTTGCATTCAGCCTGGGCCTCGGGCTTCTTGGAATTGCGTTGTCATTCCCGCTTATGAAAATTGCAGGGATTATTCTTGCTTATATTCTGTTCATAAAGATTAAGTCCGGGCTGAAAAAGAAGGAAACATGCCCAGAGGATCTTGCTGTTGAAGGCTGTGTTGAGATTAAGAGCTGATAGTGCGGGAGGCGGGATTCGAACCCGCGTACCCACTAAGGGACAAGGCCCTGAACCTTGCGCATTTGACCGCTCTGCCACCCCCGCAATAACTAGAAATAGACTTTTTTATTTAAAGTTTTTTCATGAAAATTTATTCAAAAAGCAAAAGATTATTATATTTTATTGCTACTCCATAATAAAAATAATAAGGCATAAAATGAAAAAGATAACAAAAGCAATAATAACAGGACTTCTTGCAGTTTCTTTGGGGGGGCTGGGCTCTCTTTTTGCGCATGACTGGTATAACCACAGAAAAAAACAGGATTTTGTAAGAGACAGGCCTGCAATTACAGAAAATTATCATCTTGCCTCCCTGCATATGCATACAACTTTGTCAATAGTCAGTGGACGGCCAGACGGTGAAAAGACTCTTGAGGAAGTGATAAGCGGGGCTTTTGATAATGATTATTCAATAATATCAGTAACAGAGCATGACAATGAAGACCCTTTTCAAATACTGAGCAGGTCTTCACAGGATAAAAATTTAGAAGACTACATTGACATAAAAGCATATGATGTAGAGCAGATAAATGATTATACTGTAAGGATAACAGACTTGTGCAAAGTTGACCAGAATAAACTTTATCTTTTAAGGGGCGTTGAGTTTACTACAAAAGAAAACTGGCATCTTCTTGGCATAGCATATTCAGAAATGCCTGAGCCATTTGCTCCTATTGATGAAATAATTAATTCACTTAAAGAGCAGGATGCAATAATTATAGCCCCGCATCCTTCTCACAGGGCATCAAGCGGCATGGGCCATGAAAATGTTAAAAAATACTCAGGATATTTTGATGCATTAGAGCTTAATGGCTGCTTTCCATTCCCTATTAATTATGTTTTCAATGGCATTACAGAAAGATGGTCTAATGAACTCGGGATTCCTGTTATAGCTAATTCCGACGCGCATATAAGAGGAACATATTTCAATAATTTCCTTTCGCTTTTTCCAAAACAAGGGTTTGATGAAGAAGACATAAAAGGCTATATCAGGCACCATTTATCCAATGGCACCCACAAAAACATTGAGATAACTGACAGTTCATTAGCTCTTTACAACAGATTTCTTCTGGGGAATAGGTGAACAAATAAGATTTAATCATATCTGCTGCCTTAGTATTTCAACAAGGCCGCTTCTGTCCTTGCTTGCAGCGTAATCAAACTTTTTATTCATTAATGAGTCTTTTGGCTTGTCCATGAAGTAAAAAGAAACAACATCCTTTCCATAGAATTTGGCAACATCTATCATCTCAGCGTCATCTTCAAAATCACCATCAATTCCAATAACATTTATTCTATTATGTTTCCTGAGATATTTTTCAATAGCCCTTCCTTTTTGGCTCTCCTCTGCAAAGAATCCGTTCAGGCCAAGTGCAGAGCAGTATGCCTCAGCAACCTCAGCAATGTCTCTGGTAACATAAAACCTCTCAGATCCAGAAAGAAGATCTACGAATTCTTTGACACCAGGATATAAAGAGCCAATTGCTTTCTCTTCATTATAGATCTCTTTTACTTTCTTGAGTGCATCTTCATTTCTTAGAAACCTGTCCACATAATCCTGCCATGCCTTTGTCTCTTTTCCTTTATCGAACCTTGCAGGCATTCCCTTGGCTAATGCCCATGATATAAACTTTGGGTCTAAAATGCCTGTACCGACTCTTTTGTATGCTATATTTTTCGCCGGAGATGGAGCATGATTATCATCAAGATTAAAAAACCATGCCTGAACAGACTCTGTCCTTTTCTTTAGATTATTTTTCAGCTCTTCATCAGACTTATTGCTAGCAAGCTCGTCATTTACTGCCACCCAGATTCTGCTTTTAGGCCCGGTTATATATCTCATTTTGTTTTCCAGACATTATTATTTGTTTAGAAAATCATAAAGCAAAAGGACTTTTTAAAGTTTTCTGTTTATTACTCTTATTAAGTAGTAATATGTTGGAGAATAAGCAATTCTCTGTTAATTAATTCTGTTGGGTTATTAATGGAGATGCCGGAAGAAACTGAAAGATTAATAGAAAAACAGAACAAAGAAGAAGAATCTTCATCTGTGTGTTTTTTGGCCTTCTCTAGCTGAAGGGGTCTTTTCCTTCCCCTACCCAGATGTATTTTCCTGACCTCTTGTTTCTGAGCCTGAAGTATTCGTGTATTGAATGCTTAAGGCTTTCATGTATTTTTTTAAGCATTTTTTCACCAATTAATATCTGAAAAATAAAGAGATATTCCTTAAGATTGTTTCTTGGACAAAGTTATCTCTATTGTTGAGACTCTTACTTCTTTGCCTTCCTTGTTTGTGAACTCTTCTGAGTCTATCTTGATATCATTCACTTTAACCTGGTCATTAAGGAACCTTTTGGAAGCAACTTCTGCTACATCTACTGCTCTTGATATAAATTTTCCTCTTGCTTTTATTGTTATTTCTGCTGCATTTTTTGTTGTAAACTGCATGACTATTGCTGTAACGTAGTTCATAAATGGTTTCTCTCCAACAAATATCACATTGTCTTCTGCCATCTTATTCCCTCCTCACAAAGTTAATGGTGAACCTCAAAGTCTTTCTTTGTTTTCATCAGCCTAGTCACATAGCCTGCTATGATGTTTCTGATTTTCCTTGACTGGATTGATGCAAATTTGCTGACAAGCTTTTTGTTCTCATTAAAGTCTTCTTTGAACTCATGCCTGTGCTTCTCTACCAGCTTGTTGGTTACTCCTTTTACAAGTTTTGTTTTTATTCTTCCCATAATCACTCAGGAAGTAAGAAAAGATAAGAGATTTATAAATTTAACTGAAAGGCAGTTAAAAATCCCGGCTGATGTCTTGCCTTCTGTACATTTCTGAGGCTATTTTGGCCCCTGTTCTTGCTGTAATGCCTGAAGTATCTTTTAAAGGGTTAATGCCAACTATTTCTGCTGCCATTATGTTTTTAAGGTTCATAAGCCTCTGGATGATTGCTATTAGCTCTCTTGGGGTTAGGCCTGCAGGCTCCGGGCATGATGTGCCTGGGGCAAAACAAGGGTCAAGAACATCAATGTCTACTGAAAGGTATAATGAGCCGAATCTTCTTGCAGCTGACATTATTGAGTCAGAGATTTCAGTTATGCCCTCATGGGAGATTTCTTTTGCTGTGAAGTGCTTTATTTTTTTTTCTGAGATATAGCCAAGCTCTTTTTTTGTAAAGGATCTTGTTCCTGCAATGATTATCTTTTCAGGGGGGAATATGCTTTTTTCTGAGAGTGCCCTGGCTATGCTGCCATTAGCTAGGAGATTTGTGCTTTCAAGGCATTGCGTGTGTGCATCAAACAGTATTATTCCGGAGTCGGGGAATTTCTCTGAGAATGCTTTTGCCGAGGGGAATGTGATGATGCGGCTGCCTCCTATGATAAGGGGGGTTTCGTCGTTCTGAAGTATGTGCTCATATATTATATTGAAAGAATCTCCAGTGCTTTTCTGGCTTAGATTTATTGTTTCAAATGAGAAATCTTGCTTTAAAAAGCTTTCATTGAGTGTGATTTTTTTTAAGTTCTCTGAGACTATGTCTGGGGCAAGAGCCTCATTGCTTTTGCCTGAAGATCCGGGAGTTTCTGAGAGCGGTATTTTTATTACTTTCATCTGATTTTTTTTGTTGATTCTCTTATTTAAAGATTGCTGAAATGAAAAGGTATAAAAGCAAGGTTTTGTTTTTATTTTGGATGGAATACAAACAGGTTATTATTTTCAGGCAGGATTTAAAGCTGGCTAAGGGGAAAATGGCTGCGCAGGCTGCTCATGCTGCTGTTGAGGCTGCTCTTAGGTGCGACAAGGAGATTGTCAAAAAATGGAGGGCAAAGGGCATGAAAAAGGTTGTTCTTAAGGCTGATGATGAAATGGATCTTCAGAGGTATAACCA
>PWVO01000208.1 GCA_003561825.1 Candidatus Woesearchaeota archaeon
GCACAGACAGCAAGAAAAGCAAGCACCAATGCAAAAAACATCTCTTTTTTAGCCATATAACACCTAACTCATAGAAAATATAAAAGCCTTTCTGTGAATTGCAGATTCAGCAGTATTAAAGCTTAATAAAGCATTTTAAAATATCAGTAAAAAGAAAAAAAATGGTTCAAAAAGTATCTTTATAAATAAAAAAAGCCAAACAATATGTAATTAATCTTTTGGAGGAACATAAAATGAAAAAAACAATAGCAATGATTTTTGTTGCACTGCTTTTTGCAGGCATTATTCCAGCCTCAATTGCAGAAGTAAAAGCAGGAGTAGCACCTGGCGAGGACCTTGGAATCAGCATGGACATTGATAATCCTGAAGATCTGGATGTACAGGCTCCCCCAAGACCTGCAGCAAGAGAGCTTCATGATTTAAAGGCAAATGCAGTTGCCACAGCATCAAGAGTAATGAGCAGGCTAAGAGAAGAGTTCCCAGATGCTAATCTGCAGAGACTGGAAAACCTTGTTGAAGAAAACCCAAGAGTTGAAGAGCTTCTTGAGAGAATCCCAGACCAGCATGCAGATGTTTTGATGCACATGTCAAGGGCGCAGCAGAAAATAATAGCCCATATGGGAACTGAAGAGGCAGCAAGCCGCCTCAGCAGCCTTAGAGTTGAGCATGTTCCAGCAGAAGAAATGCTCAGAAAAAGGCAAATCTCAGTAGAAAGAATAGAGAATGCCAGACAAAACTTTGAAGCAGCCCGCCAAAGATACCAGAATGCATTTGAGAACTACAACCAGAACAAAGGCCAGTTTGAGGACGCAAGAGAAAGATTAAGAGAATGCCAGGACATAGATGAGTGCAGAGAGCTGAATGAAAGAGCCCTTGAGCACTCAAGGGCAATGCTGCATAGAGCAATAGAGATGATAATAGAGCATCTGAATAAAGTAAAGGAAAGAATAGCTTCATCTGAGGAGATTGATTCAGAAACAGCACAGCAAGCCATATCCAAGATAGAGGAGATTATAGAAAGACTGGAAAATCTTCTTGAAAAAGCACTTTCAGCAGAATCAAGAGAAGAAATAAGAGAAGTTGCAAGAGAGATAGCACAAGAATGGCGCAGCATAAGGAACACAGAAAGAATCTATTCAACTATTGCAGTTGATGCAAGAGTCTGGGGCATTGTTCAAAGAGCAAAAATACTTGAGCAGAGGCTTGAAAGGGCAATCAGCCAGATGCATGAAATCGGCATAGACACAACTATCCTTGAGGAAAAAGCAGGGCAATTAAGTGAAAAAATAGAAGAAGCAGAAAATAAATACAAGAAAGCAAGAGAGCTGATAAGCCAGGCCCGTGCAGATCCAGAAGAATCCTCAGAGCTTATTGAGCAGGCAAGATCACATATTTTAGAGGCTCATGAGCTCTTAAAAGAGGCAAACCGGATTCTTATAGAGATTTTAAGAGAAATAAGAGCAGGAGGAGGCCAAATTCCAGAAGAGCACGAGATTACAGTAGCCAGAATAATTGAGGAATAAAGCTTAAAAAGAAACATTTTTATATTTTCTTTTATTTTTTCTTAAAAAGAGGTGCTAAAATGAACAAAATAAGTTTCTCTCTATTAGCATTAGGCATTATAGCCTTATTTTTTATCTCTGGATGCGCAGCAGATATAGAGCAAGATACTGAGATAATAGAGCCAGACCATGAAACTATTCCTGAAGTTCCTGAGCATGATATTGAAACAGCTCCGGATGATATCAGCGATGAGATTTCAGATGATCTTGATGAGCTGGATGAAATAAGAGATATGCTTGACTCTTCTGATATTGATGCAGTCACAGATGATATAACAGACATTGACTGGTAATCTTTTATATCCTAAATATTGGCAAAGACAAAGAAAATAAAGATGAAAAAAGCATACTCTCATACAAGTATTTTTATCTATATTCTTACTCTTGTGATTGTTGCACTGATATTCTCTTACAGCTACACTTCACTTAAAAATATACTCCAGGTAGACTCTGACTTACAGATAGCCCAATTTAAAAACAAGCTAAGAGAAGACATAGATACAATTGGAAAAGACTATGGCTCAGCATTCATAAGAGAATACCAAATACATTCTTCTGTTTCACAAGTATGCTTCTATAAAGGTACAATGCATTACTGTTCAGTTCCAGAAAACATAAGTCCCATGATAATTGATTTTATAGCTTTAGAAACAGGAAACAATGTTTTTATCCATGTTGGCCAGGGAGTTGAAGCAATATATGCAGGCAAGATACAATTAGCAGGAACAGACTGTATTTACTGCATAAAACCAGAAAACAGCAGAATAAAAATAATGCTTTCTGGCATGGGCGACAGAACTCTTATCCAGTCTCCAGATGATATTCTGGAAAAGATTCCATATACAGAAGAAAGCCTGGCAGAAGAAATTGCCCATGCAGAAGAACTTTACAGTGAAACAAGCTCAGATGATATAGATTCAATTATTGAAGAATTGCTGGAAATAGACTGGTAACCAAGTTATTGCGCTTTCATTGAAATAAGCTAAAATTCTTTATTTTTCTTAATATTTCGCAATATTTATATATAGTTTATATATTCTTCAGCCCAGGGTAGTTAAATGACAAGAACAAACACATGCGGGGAGCTTGTAAAAAAGGATGTTGGAAAAAAAGCAGTCTTATGCGGCTGGGCCCACAGCAGGCGCGATCATGGCGGCCTCATCTTCATTGACTTAAGAGACAGGCATGGCATCACCCAGATAGTTTTTGACCCATCCCATGACAAAAACTCACATGAGGCCGCTGAGCATATAGGAAGAGAATTTGTTCTTCAGATAAAAGGCAAGGTAAGAGACAGAAAAAAAGGCATGATTAACCCCAAGCTCAAGACAGGCGAGATAGAGGTTATAGTAGATGATCTTGTTATTATCAACAAAGCTGAAACACCTCCAATTGAGATTGAGGACAGGATTGAGTCAGGAGAGGAAACAAGGCTAAAGTACAGGTATCTTGACCTAAGAAGGCCCTGCATGCAGAAAAAGCTTATGCTAAGGCACAAAGTTACAAAAGCAGCAAGGGATTATCTAGACAAAAACAAATTTGTTGAAATAACAACCCCCCTTCTTGTAAAATCAACACCTGAAGGAGCAAGAGACTATATTGTGCCTTCAAGAGTAAACCCAGGCAAGTTCTATGCACTGCCCCAGAGCCCCCAGCTCTACAAGCAGCTCCTTATGATAGCAGGCCTTGACAGGTATTACCAGATGGCCATCTGCCTAAGAGATGAGGACTTAAGAGCAGACAGGCAGCCAGAGCACATGCAGATAGACCTTGAGATGAGCTTTATGACAAGCGATGAGATAAGGGCCTTTGTTGAGGGACTTTTCCACCACTTTTTCAAACAAGCAATAGGCATTAGACTGAAAAAATTCCCGGTTCTCAGCCACAAAGAAGCTGTTGAAAAATACGGAACAGACAAGCCAGACTTAAGATTTGGCCTTGAGCTGATTGATATTACTGAAACAGCAAAAAAATCAGAATTTTCAATATTTAAAGGAGTTGAGCAGGTTAAGTGCATCAACCCAGAAAAAGATTTCTCAAGAAAAGAGCTTGACACTTACATTGAGTTCTGCAAGGCAAACGGAGCTGATGGAATGGCCTGGATGAAAGTAACCCAAAAAGGCCTTGAAAGCAGCATAGTCAAGTATTTCAGCCCTGAGCTTCAGAAAGAAATACTTTCAAAAACAAAAGCCAAAAAAGGCAGCACACTGATGTTTATAGCAAGCAGGAAAAAAACAGTTGCAGAGGTTCTCGGAAAACTAAGGCTCAAGATAAGCCAGGATCTCGGGCTTGCTGACAAGAAAGAGTTCAACTTCTGCTGGGTAAAGGACTTCCCTCTCTTCAGCTGGAATGAAACAGAAAACAGATGGGATCCTGAGCACCACATGTTCTCAATGCCAAAAGAAGAATATATAAATGATTTTGAGAAAAGGCCAGATGAGGCTGTTGGGGATTTGTGGGACATTGTTCTTAATGGCTATGAAATAGGATCAGGATCAATCAGAGTAAGCTCTCCTGAGATACAGAAAAGAATAATGAAGTTTATTGGCCTCTCAGAAAAAGAAGCTGATGAAAAATTCGGATTTCTTCTCAATGCATACAAGTACGGAGCCCCAATACACGGAGGCATGGGCCTGGGCCTTGACAGGATAGTTGCCCTAATGTGCGGCATAAATGACATAAGAGAGGTAATTGCATTCCCCAAGAACAAGGCAGCACAGTGCCCAATGGACGGCTCTCCTTCAGAAGTCAGCAGAGAGCACTTAAAAGAGCTTCACATAAAGTCAGACATTGCATCAAAAAGCAAAAACTAGAGATTTTTCTCAAACAAAATTTTTTTGCCTAAATCCTTTTCAGTAAAGCTATTCTTTTTGTAGAATCTTATTGCTTCTTTCATCTGCGCATATGTTGTCAACACTATTCTCCTAAATCCTTTTTCTTTGCAGAAACTCAGTGCTTTATCCATAAGCATCTGGCCGATTCCCTTATTCCTGAAATCCATTTTCACAAAAAATCTTCTCAGCCTGGCAGTTTTTTCATCTTCCCTGAAAACACCAACAGTGCCTACTGCCTCTCTGTTGAATTCAGCAACCCAGAACATTCCATCTCTTTCAAAAAACTCTCTTTTAATGTCTTTAAGGTCATCAGTATTTTCAGGCCCAGAACCAAAAATCTCAAAAACGCAGTCACTAACAAGCCTTATAACCTGCTCTTTATGCTTCTCTTTATATTCTCTTAGAGATATTGGTTTCTGGTTTCCCATGATTATTACCTTAACCCTTTCTTAAGCTTTTTTCTCCTTGCTTTTTTATGCTTATTAAAATACTTATATTCTTTCATAAATAAGTCAATTGTAGGCCTGAGATTCTTATTTTGCCCATATTCCCTTAATGAAAGATAATATTCTGCCTGGCTCTTAAGCTCTATATTGACCGGAGGAAGCCCATGCTTAATAAGAATATTATTCAGGAGAATTCTTCCAACCCTGCCATTCCCATCCCTAAATGGATGAATATTCTCAAATTGGTTGTGTACAACAGCACCAAGAGCCAAAGCAGGGTATCTGCCTTTATTTGTTTCATACCAGCTAACAAGCTCTTTTAGCAGATGCCCCATTCTCGGCTGAGGCGCACCCTCATGAATAACATTGCCTTTGCTGTCAACCACAAAAACCTCTTCCCCTTTTCTCCTTAGCTTTCCTGCAAAACCCTTAGAGTTTTTGAACACTATCTTATGTATCCTCTTAATCAGAGGAATCGATATATGCTCTTTTGTTTCTCTGATAAACCTTATTGCCTCATCAACCCCATAAGCTTCAGCAATATCCTCTTTAGACTTATCAGGCCATTTGTCAAATTCAATAATATCTTTTACCTCTTTCTGGCTTAGCCTGCTTCCCTCTATTGCATTAGTATCGTAGGTGAAAATCTTTGAGAAAGCTTTCCAGTCATTCTCAGATAAATGAAAAACCTTTATCAGAATCTCTTTCTCAAGCCTTTTTATTCGCTTAATTTCATCTTTTGAAAGCTCAAAATCAAGCGGGTCTTTGATCAGCCTATATTTATTTATCTCGTCAATAATCAGCTTTTCAGCAATCTTGGTTCTTTCTTTAAGCTTTTCCTCATTCAGGTTCCTGCCAAGATATTTCCTGAACTTATGAACTTTCCTGCCTTCCCTGTATGAATGAGCAAGATAATACTTTGTTTCCTTGGGAGATTTTCTTTTTTCAATATGCATATTATATTAATAGGTGACTACATATTTAAAACTTTCTATTTTAGGTGACTACAAAATGAAAAAATGTAGTCACCCCAACAGTTTGCTCTATAAGAAATATCTATCTATGCCCGGCCAATAATCTCCTAAGCTTTTCCTGCTGAAAAATCAGATTTAAACTCCTTTGTGAATTCCTCAAACCTGTTTTCTTTTATAGCTTCTCTGGCCTTTTTCATAAGCTGCTGCATAAAATAAAGATTATGGTGCTGCATATGCCTCTTGCCCTCAGGGTCATTTATTTTGTACAAATGATGCAGATAGCTTTTAGTGAAATTCCTGCACGTATTGCAGCTGCAGTTCTCATCAAGAGGCTCAAGACTGTATTTCCAGCATGCGCTTTTTATAGAAATCCTGCCATTCCATGTAAAAACAGTTCCGTGCCTTGCATTCTGTGTAGGATAAACAGAGTCAAAGCAGTCAATCCCCATGCTTATGCAGTCAAGCAGATGATCAGGGCTTCCAACCCCCATAAGATAATGAATCTTTTCTTTTGAAACATAAGGCATTGAATACCTGATTGCATCAAACATCTCGCTAATGGGCTCTCCTATAGCAAGCCCCCCTATTGCAATCCCGTCAAAATCAAGGCTGCTGATAAACCTAGCGCAGTCCTCTCTTAAGTCTTTAAAAAATCCTCCCTGGACAATGCCAAAAAGATGCTGCCTGCTGCTGCTGTGGATCTTTTTGCACTCCTCTGCCCATTTCTTTGTGTTCTTAAGCGAGTTAGCAAAAGCATCATAGCTTGCCCCATAAGGTGAGACATCATCAAGCACCATTGCAACATCAGAAGAGATCTTTTGCTCTATATCCATTATTTTTTCAGGTGTTATCAGAACCTTAGAGCTGTCAAAAGGATTAGCAAAATGAATCCCCTTTTTTGTAGACCCCTGAAAAAAGCTCTCCCTGAGCATCTGGAACCCGCCGCAGTCTGTAAAAATTGTTTTCTGGAAATTCATGAAATTATGCAGCCCCCCGGCATTATCTATAACATCAGCCCCTGGCCTCAGAGAAAGAATAAAAGCATTTGCAATAATAGCATTTGCCCCTATCTCATTATAGTCAAAAGATCCTATGAACTTCCCAGTAGCCCTTGTTGCAACAGGCA
>PWVO01000181.1 GCA_003561825.1 Candidatus Woesearchaeota archaeon
ATAACTCGCTGGAGCACTCCAGTTTTCGTGGCCTCAAGGGGGCGGTGAAGCGTGTGGTGTTGCCGAGAATCTTGGCACTCTATGCGGCATGGCATCCGGTTGGCGGCTTGGCGGAGACCTATCTTCACACCGTCTCTCGCACCCAAAGGCCGGTGTTTCGCTTTGCTTATGCTACCGATAACGCATGGTTTGCAGCGCGTTCCGCAGCGTGTCACCCGCAGCGCAGTGAGTGGCGCGAGGCGCGGGGGTGGGGAGGGTCGGATCGGGTGATTCTTGGAGTACTCAAGTGGCATCCGCGCGAAGATCCCTTGACCTTGGTGCGGGCCTTTATTCGGTTGCGGCAGGGAAATCCCAAGGCGCGTTTGGTGCTGATTGGTGATGGTCCGTTGCGTGATGCGGTACACGCTGCGGTGGCGGAGTGTGCCGATGCAGTCTATCTGCCGGGTTATGTCCCCTATTCCGACCTGCCGTGCTGGTATGGATTGGCCGATCTCTTGGTCCATCCCGCACCCTCTGAACCGTGGGGGGTTTCGGTTAATGAGGCGATGGCGTGCGGTCTGCCGGTAATCGCTTCCGATGGGGTGGGGGCGGGCTTCGATCTGATTCAGGAGGGGGTGACGGGGATGCGTTTTCCTATGGGTAGCGTAGAGGCGTTGGCGGATCGGCTACAGGAGCTGAGCGCCGACCCGGACAAACGCAAGGCGATGGGGGAGATGGCGCGTGAGCGGGTCTCCGGTTGGGATTATGGCCATACCCGGCAGGCGCTGGAGCAGGTCTTGGCGTTTGCTGCGGCGGGGGGAGGGCGATGAGCTCTGTGCCAGATCGCCCGGCTGAGGCGCGGTTGGCGCTTTCGCTGGTCATCATCACCTATGGGCGTGATCAGGTGCTGGCGGAGACTCTGGGCTACCTGTTGCCGCAGTTGGCCGCGCTGGAGGCGGCGACGGAGTTGCTGGTGGTCGATCAGACACCGCGCCACGCTCCGGCGGTGGAGCAGCAGCTCACCGCGTGGCATGGCGCGGGGGCGATCCGCTGGTTGCGACTTGCCGAGCCGAACCTGACCCATGCGATGAATGTCGGACTGGTTGAGGCGCGGGGTGAGTTGGTTCTCTACACCGATGATGATATCATCCCCGCTGAGGGTTTAGTCGCGGCACATCTTGCCGCCTACCAGGAGTTTCCCGAGGCCGATGCGGTGGTGGGGCAGATCTTGCAACCGGGTGAGTCTGCGGAGGATATTCCGTTTGCACCATCTGGTGATAAGCTGCGCCGTTATCTCGATTTTCCCTTTCGGGGGGTGCGTGGTGCCTGGATCGAGGGGGCGATGGCGGGTAACTTCTCCATGCGTCGCGCCAAAGCCTTGGCGATTGGCGGATTTGATGAGAACTTTACCCCACCAGTGGCATCGCGTTTTGAGACCGAGTTTGCGAAACGCTTGATTGATCATGGTGGAAAGATCCGCTTCTACCCACAGGCTTCGATCCACCATCTGCAAGCGGCGAGTGGTGGCACCCGCAGCAAGGGTATTCATCTGGCCAGTGCTTCACCCCGCTATGGTGTGGGTGATTGCTACTACGCTTTTCGTCATGGTCGTGGTTGGGGGTTATGGAGTTATCTATTGAAACGTCCATTTCGTGAGATACGCACCCGTTTTCATCTGCGTCACCCTTGGTATATTCCGGTGAAGTTTGTCGGTGAGTTACGTGCGTTGGTGATGGGGTGGCGGCTTGCACGCCATCCACCGAAGTTGCTGACTGAGCGGGTTGAGCGCACCTTGTGATTCCGCTTTTCACACTTCTGATTTCTGCTCTTCAGGCGCTGGTTACAAGTGCAAACTGGCGCAAAGGTCTTTTATTTGTCTTGTTGATTGGGGTGCTACAAGATCCCTTCCGCAAGCTAGCGCCCGGTATCCCGGCCTACTACATGCTCTGGGCCGCTGCGCTGTTTGGGGTTGTCTTTTTCCTTGCCTGGTCGCAACGATCTTTGGGGCGAATGGGGTATCTGGCGTTGGGTGACCGAAGATTGGCGTTCTACGGTCGCCTGCTGCTGCTCTTGCTGCTGCTCCATGCAGTCCATGCGTTTCTTCGCTGGGGTAGTCCGGTAATCCCAGTGCTGGGGATGGTCTTCTATATGGCCCCGGTTATCGGGTTGTGGGTCGGCATGGCGTATGCTCGCAGCGAGGTCGATATTCGACGATTTCTCTGGTTTTATGCCCTGCTCTATACCATGGCCGTTTTTACTGTATACCTCTCTCCCGATTACAAGGATATCTATCCGGTGCTTCAGGAGATTGGATCCTTTGAGGGCAGGGAGCTGCGCATCTACGACATGGGTACTGTCATGTACTCCTATTCGGGGATTTTTCGAGTCGGGGAGACGGCGGCCTGGCACGCCGCGACTGCGGCGATATTCTGGATTATATTGGCGATGCGCAGCCCAAGCTTGGCGTTTCGTATCTTGGTGGCGGTGCTGGTGGTGGCTCTGGTCGGGGCGATCTTTCTGACCGGTCGGCGCAAGATGTTAATGTCTCTCTCGCTCTTTATCGTACTGTTTAGTGCCATTTTGATCTTCATGCGAGGTGGCGGCGGTAAGGTAGTCGTTATGATGGTTATATTGGGGGTGATTGGCTCCTTTGGTCTGCAACTGCTGGAGAAGGATCAACACTCATCGCTCTATATGCAACGTGGTGCTACGGTATTCTCTGGTGTTGAGGAGCGGGTAGGGACATCGATCAAGCTTTTCTATTCGGCGATCAATCGCGCTCAGGGCGTTGGATTGGGGGTGGGGGTCGCATCGCAGGGTGGGCGCTATGCAGGAGGCGGCAGGCCTTCGGTGGGGGGGGCTGGTGAGGCGGGGATTGGCCAGATTGTGCTGGAAATCGGGCTTTTGGGTCTGCTTCTGCTGGTGCTGCTGTTATGGAGGCTTGCACGTCGCACTTGGCATTTACTGCTTACATTGGGAAATAAAAATCCGTCGTTGCAGATCTATGGGGCTGCCTTCTCGGCCTTTATCCTGGCCAATGTCGCCACTTATGCCGTGGCAACGCAGCTCTATGGCGATCCCTTCGTTCTATTAATGATCGGTTTGACGGCGGGGATGCTCTTTCGGGTACTTTGGGAGAGTATTCGGCTGTATGGAGAGCGTGCTGTGTATGCCAATAGCCCGAACCCGTATGCAATAAGGGGTGTGCCTGCGGCCTGAGCATGGAGTGAAAATCTGTCTGTTATGCCTTTTTTGGTGGTGATTGTTGCCTTCGCCTGTTGCCATGAGTAGCGAAGCGGACAGGGTAGCATCCTATCGCAGTGAGCCGATCGATGCCCTCAAAGGGGTATTGATCCTGCTGGTGATTCTCGGCCATAACTACTACTTTGGAAATTATTATCCCCTGTGGTTTAATGCGCTGTATAATTTTCATGTGGCCTCTTTTCTGCTGCTACCGTTTCTCTTTTCGATGAGAGCGTTAGAGATCGGGCCGTTTCGGGATCGGGTGGTGCGGGCGCTTGCTCCACAACTGGCCTTTTTGGGGATGGCCTTGGTTGCCTATTTTGCCCTCTATGTGGAGAAGAGCGGCGCGGGGATAGCGGATTGGCTGCTGGCGGTGGGGGTGGCGCTGCTGGTGCAGAATGAGGAGGTGCTAAATAGCGCCGCCGGTTTTCGCCACTTCTGGTTTCTACCGGCGATGATCACCATGATGTGCCTCCTTTATCTCTATGATCGGGGTGCATTGTGGGTGCGGCGGGCGATCCTTGGCGGGGCTTTTGTCTGGCATTTAACCATCGGCTTGGTTCCGCTGGAGGTGGCTCGCTATATCCCCTGGGGGCTGCCGATTGTTGGGTTTCTGCTCTTGCCGGGATTGCTGGTGCGCTATTTTTATGGGCGTATCCGCTGGAGACCGTTGGGCGATCTGCTGCTTATTGGGCTTTGGATTGCTTTGCTGTTTTTGGTGGTGAAGTGGCGGCTGTTTATGGGGCTGGCGGGGGATCTTGGCAGTGTGCGCTCCCTGCTCGATCCTGCTCGCTTGCTGTTTCATGGTTTTTTCTTGCTGCTCTCTTTCTTTGCGCTGTTGCGTCTCGCCGCCTATCTACCGTCGCTCTTCGCAAAATTGGGGCAGGTTTCGCTTAAGCTCTTTCTCATTGTGCCGCTGCTGTGGCAGATTTTCTGGATGGCGGGCGGTAGCCGTCTGTCGGCGGAGAGTGATGTGGGTCTATTGCTGCTGGTGCTGGGTTCGATGGTGCTGATGGTCGCTTTGGGGTATGCGCTAAGTCGCTGGATTGAGCAAAGTCGCTGGAATGCGCTGCTCTTTCCGCGCTCGCTGGCGCAGTGGTCGCAGGGGCTACGACCCTGGCAGCGAGAGCGTTAATGCGCATCCTGCACATCGTTCCCACCTACCTCCCCGCTACCCGCTACGGCGGCCCGATCTACTCGGTGCATAGTCTCTGTGCGGCGCTGGCGCGGCGCGGCCATGCGGTGGAGGTCTATACCACCAATGTGGATGGGGCCGGGGAGAGTGCGGTGCCGCTCGATCAGCCGCTGGATCTCGACGGGGTGCAGGTGCGCTACTTCCCCTCCACCTGGCTGCGGCGGCTCTACTGGTCGCCGGCAATGGCGCGGCGGCTGGCGCTTACCATCGGCGGCTTTGATCTGCTCCATCTCCACTCGGTTTTTCTCTGGCCGACGGCGCTGGGGGGGCGTTTGGCGCGTAGGGCCGGGGTGCCTTATGTACTCTCTCCTCGGGGGATGTTAATTGCGGAGCTGATTCAGCGGCGCGGCGCTCTGCGCAAGCGGGCGTGGATTACCTGGGTCGAGCGGCGTAATTTGGCGGGGGCAGCGGCGCTACACTTTACCGCCGAGGCGGAGCGCGAGGCCTATCGGCAGTTGCGCCTGCCTGCGCGGGAGGCGCTGGTCATCCCCAATGGGGTAGAGTGGCCGCACCCCTATCAAGCGGAGCAGCTCTCGCCGGAGGTGCGGGCGCTGGTGGGGGAGGGGGGCTACCTGCTGCTGCTGGGGCGAATGAGTTGGAAGAAGGGGATTGAGCGGTTGATTGATGCCGTGGCGCTGCTGCCGGGGGAGCGGGCGGTGGTGGTGGGGAATGATGAGGAGGGGCTGTTGCCTGCGCTGAGAGCGCAGGTAGCGCGTTTGGGGCTGGCGGAGCGGGTTGCGTTTCTACCGCGCTCGGTGGAGGGGGCCGATAAGGAGGCGCTGTTTGCCCATGCGGCGCTCTTTGTGCTTCCCTCCTATTCCGAGAACTTTGGCAATGTGGTGCTGGAGGCGATGCTGCGCGGCTGTCCGGTGGTGGTTTCGGCGGAGGTGGGGGCGGCGGAGGTGGTTACCGCCTCTGGAGGGGGGCTGGTGGTCGCGGGCGATGCCGCCTCACTGGCGGCGGCAATCCGCCAACTGGAGCCGCGTAGTGTCGCCGAGGCGATGGGGAGCGCTGGTCGCGCCTATGTCGAGCGCTACTACGGCTGGGATCGAGTGGCGGAGCAGATGGAAGCGGGGTATCGGCGGTTGTTGTCTCCTTCGGGTGTGGAGTGAGTGCGATTTTCAAGGGAGTATACGCATGGCGCAAGTAGCCCATACGGCGCTCTATGAGCAAGATTTTGACGGCTGGCTTGCGGCGCAGTTGTGCCTATTGAAAGCGGGCGATGTGCAGGCGCTGGATGTGGAGCATCTGGATGAAGAGTTTTTTCCGAGGGGTGGGATGGTGAAGAGTGCGGGATGAGAAGAGAGGAGCCGGTGCATGGTTGATTCTTGCCGGGTTTCGGTAATGATCTTCACCCTCAACGAGGAGCTGCATCTTCCCCGCTGTCTCGATTCGTTGCGTTGGTGCGAAGATGTGCTGGTGGTGGACTCCTTCAGCAGTGACCGCACCGAGGCGATCTGCCGGGAGCGGGGGGTACGATTCTATCAACACGCTTTTGAGGGGTTCGGGTCTCAGCGTAACTGGGCGCTGGATAACTTGGCGCTGCGCCACTCCTGGGTGTTGATCCTCGATGCCGATGAGCGGGTACCTGAGGCGCTAGCGGCGGAGCTGTGCGCCACGGCGGCGTTGGATGATGTGGCGGTGGGGGCCTATCGACTGCGGCGGCGTTTCTATATGTGGGGCCGCTGGCTGCGTTATAGCAGTCTCTATCCTAACTGGGTAGTCCGTTTTATCCATCGGGATCGAGTGCGCTATGTGAATCGCGGTCATGCCGAGACCCAAGAGGTGACGGGGCGCATTGCGGCGTTGCAGGAGGATCTGATTGACGAAAACCTCAAGGGAATGGATGAGTGGTTTGAGCGGCAGAATCGCTACTCCAGCAAAGAGGCGCGGTTTGAGCTAGAGCGCGAATCCCACGGCCTGCGCTGGCGCGAGCTGGTTGCATCCGATCCGCTAGTGCGCCGTGCCGCCCTCAAACAGCTTGCCGGACGACTACCGGGGCGACCGCTGATCTATTTCCTCTATAGTTATCTGTGGCGGCGTGGCTTTCTTGATGGGCGGGATGGCTTGGTCTTTTGTATTATGAAATCGATCTATCAATATATGATCGTGGTGAAGAAGTATGATGATCGGCGCTCTGGGCGGGGGTAGGGATGCCTCGTTGCCAAGCTCTGCTTGGCGGTCGGCGGTGAGAGCAGGCGCAGCGTGGCGGTGCCGGGCGGAGTCGGCAAGCAGAGCTTGCCGGGCAGGCGTTCCCAAGCGGAACTTGGGAACGAGGGGAGCGAGGGGAAAATGAGGGGAGAAATAAAAACGAGTAGTTCGATATCATGATTAATACTATAAAATTCATACTTCATCATCCGCTGGCAAGCAAGAAACCTCTTGCGGCAATCGGTCGATTTTTACGCTGGCAGATTGGAAGTCGCTTGCTGCACGCTCCCATTGCAGTGCGTTTTGTTAATGATACTCGACTATTA
>PWVO01000108.1 GCA_003561825.1 Candidatus Woesearchaeota archaeon
AGATTGCCCATTTACCCTGTAAGGCAGAGGCTGCCAGAATCTTGGAGGAAAGATTGTTATTATATTGTAATTTGCAATATCATCCTCATAGTTTTTTGATGTAATCTCAAATCCAAATATGTCTGCATCTTTCTGCCAGGTGGTTTTGGGGTAAACTCCGGGAAAATAAGCAAGCACAGAATCTGGCTTAGTTCTTTTTATTAATTCAATTGTTTCTGCTTTTGTGCTTTCTGTTTCAAATGGAGCAGGATAAATAAAGCTTGCAACAGCCTTTATGCCTGATTCTCTTGTTTTGATTAATACTTCTTCAATGTTCTTTACATTTGTTTTTTTGTCAAAAGCCCTTTTTAGAAGTTCTTGGCTTCCGCTTTCAATCCCATAAAAAACAGCATTAAGCCCTGAGTCTCTAAGCAATTCAAAATCTGCAGACTTCATGCTATTGACATGGCCAAAGCAGGTATAATCTATATCAAGATTATTATTTAGGATGCCTTCAGCAATCTTTTCCAGAAGGCTTCCGGAAGTCATCTGACCCCCAAGCCTGAAATGCTTTGCTCCTTTTTCATTAACTATTTTGCTTATCTCTTCTATAACCCTTTCAGGTGCTTTTGCTCGGTATTTGTTTTCTTCTCTTGAGCTCTGGATGCAGAAAGGGCATGTGAACATACACCCTCTTGTTTCATCAATAATATATATCTGCATCTTGTCTTCAATATTAAGATAAACTTCAGGAGAATATTCAGGCAGAGGCAGGGCATTTAAATCCAGAATTTTTTTAAGAGGAGTTTTAATAATTGTGTCTTCTTTTGGAATTAGGAGGTTTGGGATATCAGAAATCTTGTCCTTTCCGACACTGAACCTTGCAAGCCCGGCAATTGTTTCTTCGCCTTCGTCATAGCAGATTGCATCTAAAGGCATATACTTAAAAATAACACTTCCTAAAGAATAAGCATGTGGCCCTCCCCCAAATAACTTAACCTCAGGGTGGTTTTTTCTTATTGTTTTTGCAATCTCTTTAGCACCCTCAAATCCATCCCCATTCCAAAGCTTAAATCCTACAAAATCAGGCCTTTCAATTGAGACCATATCAGAGATTTCATGTGCAATTTTTCTTTCTTCCTGTCTTTTCTTTTTTTCTATCTGTGGATGTTTAATTTTAAGCTTAATAAAATTGAAAATCTGGCTGATCTTACTTGTATCAGATGCAGAAAAAATATCATATATTTCTTTTAATTCCCCGCTTAATCTTTCAGAAAAGATTCTTCTGTTTTGATCAGGCAGAGCATAATCTAATATTTTAACCTCATGCCCCTCATGCATTAAAGAGCTAGCTAAGCTTGCCAGCCCATTATCTGGCATAAAACTGCTTGGAGTATAAGGCTGCCCCGCATAACTTATTAATAGTCCCTTGGCCATTCTAATCCAGAATAAACTTAACCATTATATAAATGTTACTACCAAGGAGTCCTATTTTTGCTAAATGAGCCTCTCCCAGGCATTTGCTAATAGATAAACTTCAAATGCAAATAAATGGCTTAACTTATTCAATGACTACTTCACAACATCATGCACTTTTATGCCTTTTGAGATTATTTCCAATGGATGTATGTCCTCATCGCTTTTTGTCTGGCGCATCTTTCTTATAAGAAGGCTTCTGGAAAACTCGCCTCCAAGGGCCTCAAAAGTGAGCTCTATGACACCATCGCAGACATAAGCCCCTATAAACCTCTGGCTAACTCTTTCCTCAGCAGACTCTGCTATAAGAAGTGTTGTGCATGACTCCAGATCCCCCAAAGAGTCTATGAAAGCATAGATAAACTTGCTTACTATGTTTTCTCCTATGACAGGAGGATAAAGAATAGTGTTCTCTCCTATAACATCCTTTACAGCCATTTCTGATATTTTTGAATATATGGGGGCATTGATAGTCAGTGTTGAGAGGCTGTCAATTACAAGCCTCTTAATCTTATGCCTTTTGATTATGCTTACTATGTCGTCAATAATCTCTGCATTTATGTCTTTGCTTGAGATGCATAATAGCTTGATCTTTCCTTTTTTTTCAAGAGCATCAATGTTCCATCCAAACTGCTTTGCCTGCTGCTTTAATGCATTTGCCCTCTGCTCAAAAGAAACATAAAGCCCGTTTTCATTGTACTTTGCTGCTCCGTTTACAATATACTGCATTGCAAGAATTGTTTTTCCTGTACCAGGGCCTCCAGTAATAAGGGTTGAGCTGTTCAGCGGAAGACCTCCCTGCATAAGCTTGTCAAGGCCTTCTATTCCGGTTTGAACTCTTTTTAATTTAGTGCCTGATTTCATTTTATCATACCTCCTTTTTAATAATTATAATCTTTTGAGCTGGATTTAATATATTTTTCGTTTCTCAAAACCGATAATTTTTTATTTGAATGCCCAAAAGCATCTGGCTTATGAGTGATTTTATAAAGAAATTAAAGAGAATCTGGAAGAAAGTATGGCATTTCATATGGGAAGACAACAGCATATGGAGCTGGATTGTGAATGTCATACTTGCATTTATAATAATAAAGTTCCTTGTTTATCCTGGGCTCGGCCTGGTGCTTGGAACAACTCATCCTATTGTTGCTGTTGTCAGCGAGAGCATGGAGCACAATGGCCTGCCTTTTGACCTGTGGTGGGAGCAGAACAGGGCCTGGTATGAGGACAATGGGATAACCAGGGAGCAGTTCAGGGAATTCACTCTCAGGAATGGGTTTAACAAAGGAGATATTATTGTCCTCACTAGAGCAAATCCTGAAAAATTAGAAATTGGTGATGTTATTGTTTTCTGGCCTGAAAACAGGCTCGAGTCTGAGCCCATAATACACAGGATAATTGACAAGTGGGAAGAAAACAGCAACTATCATTTTGCAACAAAAGGAGACAATAATCCAACTCTCCAGAACTTTGAAAGAGACATAAGGGAAGACCAGATTATTGGTAGGTCTTTGTTCAGAATACCTTACTTGGGATATGTCAAGATTTTTTTTGTGGATGCAATTAGCATATTTTACAGCGCAGGAAGGTGATAAAATGTTCTGCCCAAAATGCGGATCAATGCTGCTGCCCAAAAAGATTAATGGAAAAAATGTAATGGCGTGCTGCTCGTGCAGCTTTGCAGGAAAAGAGGAAGACAATGCAAAGATAGTTGAGAAAGCGCAGGAAAAAAAGGAGCTTGACATTGTTGACAAAGATGATGATGACTCACTCCCTCTTACAGATGCAGAGTGCCCCAAATGCGGGAATAAAGAAGCCCGCTACTGGATGATCCAGACAAGAGCAGGGGATGAGCCAGAGACAAAGTTCCTTAAGTGCACAGCATGCAAATACATATGGCGCGACTATAGCTGATGAAAAAAGCAAGTGAGAGAATTCTTAAGGTTATTGTTAAGCCCGGCTCCAGCAAGAGCTGCATAGAAGGCTTTGATAAAAATAGAGATGCATGCATTGTCTGCATAAAAGAGCAGGCAAAAGAGGGAAAAGCAAACCTTGCGCTTATAAAGCTGCTTTCAAAAGAATTTAAAACCGATGTAAAGATAATCAATGGAGCAAAAAGCAAGGTGAAAATTCTGAAGATTGCCTCAGGCTGACTTCTTCTGCCTTTTTTCACTGATAAAGATTATTGCTGCAAGAATTACTACTCCGAGAAGTATGCTGTACCGGTATGCTGAGACAAATCCCATTATTGCATGGAAGTAAAAAAAATATAGCCCCAAAATAATTGCAATTGCAATAATTGCAAATACAGCGTATTTAAGAAAAGACTTTTTGATTTTATTTTCCTTATGATTATGTTTTTTCTTTTTATCTTTTTTTTTATTGGAGTTCTTAGGCTTTTTTTCATTTCTTTTTTCTTCAGGCTCTTTTTCCTCATCTGCCAGAAAATCAACAACTCCTCTCCATAAGCTTTTTTTTTCAGCTGCAGGCACTTTTTTTCTTAAGTAGGAAATCTCTTTTTTAAGCTCAGATATCTGCCGGCCCATCTCTTTTTTTTCTGCAAACCCAGATCTGATGTCAAGTATCTCTTTTTTTATTTCCTCAATGTCTTTTCCGCGCTTTTTCAGCTTTGCCTCTGTCTTGTTTGCTTCCATGCGAAGCTCTTTTTTTTCTGCAACAGTCTCCCTTAGCTTCTGGATCTCTTTTTTTATGCCATTTGCCTGGCTTATGCTTTCATTAAGCTCTTTAAAGCTTTCCCTTAGCTTCAGGGCTTCTTTAAGCTCTGCTTTTAGCTTTTCTTTTTTCTTGAGCTCGCTCTCAAGATGCCTTAGCCTTGAATTGTACTCTGCTAAGTTTTCTTTTAGGTTTTCTTTTGTCAGATAAAGCTGCCTCAGGCCTTCAAGCTCTTTTCTTATGCTTTCTGCCTGCTTTCTGCTGGCTGATGATAGTCTTTTTATGTCTCTTTTAACAGCACTGAATGACCTTTTGAGCTTTGAATTAAGGCCTAAGAAATTTTCAGAATCCAGCAGCGCATTTTCTTGAGGCATATTTATTTTAAAGTAGCAACAGATATAAATATGTTTCGCTGCTCAGCAATGGCTTTGGCTCAGGGCCTTTAATGCAAGAAGCTCTTTCCCGCTTAAAAAGTCAAGAAAAGCTCCACCGCCTGTTGACATAAAGCTTATGTCTTTTTCAATTCCAAGCTGCTTTATTGCAGCACCAGAGTCCCCGCCACCTACTATAACCCTTGCTTCAAGCCCTGAAAGAAACATTGCTATTTCATTTGTTCCTTCTGAGAATTTCTCAAACTCAAATGCTCCTATTGGCCCTCCCCAGACTATTGTCTTTGCTTCTTTTAAGACCTTTTTATACAGGCTAATTGTTTCCGGCCCGATATCCCCTATCATTGACTCTGGGGGGATGCTGCTTATTTTAACTATCTTTGAGTTTGTGCCTTTCTCAAGGCTGTCAGCCACAAAAGCATCAACTGGCAGTACAATCTTTTCACTGTTTTTCTCAAGTATCATATGCGCATCATCAACTGTCTCTTTGTCAAATAATGACTTGCCTATGCTTATTCCAGAAGCTTTGAGAAAAGTGTTTGCAAGCACTCCTCCGATAATTATTTTGTCAGCTGTCTTGAGAAGGTTTTCAATCACATTGATTTTTTCAGGCTTTGCGCCGCCGATTATTGCAGCAAATGGCTTTTCCGGGCAGTTCATAAGCCCCGAGAGTATCTTGACTTCCTTTTCAAGAAGCAGCCCTGCATAGCCTGGCATGTATTTTGTGATTCTTGTCATTGAAGCATGGTCTCTGTGGGAGTTGGCAAATGCATCATTCACATAGATGTCTGCCACGCTTGCAAGGTTTTTTGCAAAAATTTCATCTGCGTTTTCCTCTCCTTCGTGGAACCTTAGGTTTTCAAGCATCATGACATCCTTGTTTTTCATCTCATCAATCTTTTTCTTTACTTCTTCGCCTATGCAGTCATCTGCTTTCAGCACATCCCTGTCAAGAAGAGATCCGAGCTCTTTTGCAACCTTGCCCATCTTAAGCCTTTCAATAACCTCGCCTTTTGGCCTGCCCAGGTGGCTTGCGATAATTATCTTTGCATTCTTCTCAATTAAGAAGAGAATGGTCGGGAGCACGGCCCTTATTCTCTCATTCTCTTTTACATAGCCCTCCTCGTCAAGAGGCACATTGAAGTCAGTTCTTAAAAGCACTTTTTTTCCAGTGAGGTCAAGGCCCCTTATTGTTTTGATTGCCATTTTTAGATTGTGTTTGCCTTTGTTTATTAATTCTGCTGAAACATCATTTCAATAAAATCAGCCATCCTGTTTGAGTATCCCCATTCATTGTCATACCATGACACAACTTTAACAAGGTTTCCATTTGCCTTTGTGTATTCTGGGTCAAATATTGATGAATGCGGGTTTCCGATAATATCAACTGAAACTATCGGGTCTTCAGTATATTCAAGTATTCCCTTAAGCTCTTTCTGGGCAACTGACTTAAACAAGCTGTTTATCTGCTCAGCTGTTGCTTCTTTCTTCAGAACTGCAACAAAGTCTGTTATAGATCCGTCTGCAACAGGGACTCTCATTGCCATTCCGTCAAGCTTTCCTTTCATCTCTGGTATTGCCTCTGCCACTGCCTTTGCTGCTCCTGTTGTTGTGGGTATTATTGAGACCATTGCTGACCTTGCTCTTCTCAGGTCTTTGTGCGGAAGGTCAAGTATTTTCTGGTCATTTGTGGATGCATGCACTGTTGTCATATAGCCTTTTTCAACCCCGAAGTTGTCGTTTAGTACTTTAACTATTGGTGCAAGGCAGTTTGTTGTGCATGATGCCAGTGAAAGCACATTGTCTTTTTCCCTGTCATATTTTTTTTCATTAACCCCTATCACAATTGTCTTCACTGCCTCTGGGTCTTTTGCAGGGGCTGATATTATCACTTTTTTTGCACCAGCTTTTATGTGCTTTTCAGCGTCCTGTTTTTTTGTGAAAAATCCTGTGCTTTCCACAACTACATCTATTCCAAGCTCTTTCCATGGAAGTTTTTCAGGGTCTTTTTCTGAAAAGATTTTTATCTCTTTTCCGCCAACAACAATTGAGTTCTGCTTTGCTTGGACATCGCAATTAAGCTTTC
>PWVO01000104.1 GCA_003561825.1 Candidatus Woesearchaeota archaeon
TAATAAACATCTCTGAGCTTGAAACTAATATCACTCCCTCATCCCTGACTAACAAGCTTATGTCTTCTCCGCTGATGACAGCATCTGTTCCTCCTGTTCTTACTGTTGCCTCTTCCACAGAGGCATGCTCTAGGGAAACTACTCCATCAATTACTCTCACAATCCCTGAATTCAGCTGGAACTGGCCGTTTTTTGCAAGAATCATACCGCCGTTTTCTCCGATGCTTATCTCACCGGAGTATTCATTGGAAACAACATTAGCCAATCCGCCGTCAAGAGTTACAGAAACCCCTTCTTTTTCCTGGAGCCTAGCAACACCTTCCTTTATAATAACAGAAGCACCGTCTTCAGATTCTGAATACTCATAGTTCACTTCATAATAATTTGAGATTATGTCCTGCCCAGGAACATAATCATTATCATGTGTTTCTGCTGTCCCAGAATCTTCAGGCAGGCTTTCTGCTGCAGAGCATAAACTAAAGACAAAAAAGGCTGTTAAAAATACTAATGCAAGAATCAGCTGCTTTAAGGCAGAATTCTTTTTTCCATAATGATTATTTTTTAGTCTCATTTTTTATCTTTAGGCTTTGACTATGTTAGGCATTTTATTCTATAGCCAAAATCATCATGGCTACATCTTCATTTCCCTCTTTGTCTTTTGCTTTTACATGAATATAATGCCTGCCAATATCCTGCTCAGACGGAGTGAACTCAATAAGGCCATCCCTGCTTATCTCAAACAGTCCTGTTACAGCAGAGAATTCAAGATCTTCCCCAATCCCTTCAACTCTGTAGCTGAAAGGAACTCCTACATAAGCCTCAAGCTCAGGGATAGGCCTAATCCTTGCTCTTGAGCTGGATTGCTCTGGCCAATAGTACTTTGCAGCGCAGTTGAAAGCAACTGGCTCGTCATGCCTGCGCACATTCTCGAAAAGGAAAGTGTAGATTACTTTTTTATCATCGGGATAGCTCAGGGTAAATGTGTAATTATTATTGTAAGCTGAAAGAGAAAGGAATCCAACAGGCACATAATCAGGGCTTTTCTGGTGCTCATCTGCAAAGTCAGAAAGAATGCTGTAAACTTTGGCAAAATCAAAATCCTCAATCCTCTGGAAAAAATCCAGGCTTGCCTTTGCATTGCCTTTTCTTATCTCCATAGGGCAGCTCAGTGTTACAGAAGCATGCTTCCCAAGATGAGAGTCTGCTGAAACATCACCAATGCTAATCTCATATCCCATTTCCCTGAAAACAGACAAGTCACCTATGCATTCCTTAAAGCTGGATTCAACATACTTTGAGAACTCCTGCTCCATAAACTCTTTCTCAGGCAGAAGCCTCTCCCCGAGATAAAAGCAGTAAGGTATCCCAGGCTCTGGGCCTTCAGGCTCTTCAGGGATATCATAAAGCCCACACCAGAACGAGAAAATAGGCACAGACTCATACACAGCCTTTGCTAGGCAGGAGTCAGCATAGCTTTTAACAGGAGAAACATCAACTGCAATGCTCTGGCTCCTCTGCTCTTCCCGCATGCTGGATGATAGCGTATAGAAAGCAATGCCTCCCCCTAATAAAACAAGAATTCCCAATACAATAAAAACACTCACAGAGCCTCTTTTTTTCAGCATTAGGCAAAAATAATAATCTTTCTATAAAAGCTTTTTGTTTGGCTTTGCTTTTTTCAGAAAAAGGTATTTTTAATAAGTTTTTCCGATAAATTTATTAAAACAGTTTCATTTTCTATTATTAAAGCTTATAAATATTGTTTTTTGCTTTTTAATGCAAAATCCAAAAAATGGAGGATTAATATGAAAGACAAAAAAACAGGCACAAAAAAAGAAGACAGGACATTAAAAATCGTAACTCATATTATCGGGATATTTGCAGGCATCCTGGGAGCTTTGATAATATTTATTCTTACTGCTGACAGGTCAGTTAAAAGGCATGCAAGAAACGCATTGAACTGGCAGATAAGCCTTTTGATTTATTCTGCAGTTATATTTATTCTGTCATTTCTTTCAACTTTTTCAATGAGTATTTTTCCAAGGGTTCATATTATTTTCCCATTTTCATTTGCTCTCTCTCTATTGACTGTGCTGAACATAATCTTCTGCATAGTTGCAGCAGTAAAAGCATCTGAAGGAATACTCTGGGCTTATCCTCTCTCAATAAATTTTATTGCAAAAATCGGGGAAAAAAACATAGAAAAAGGAAAACAGGAGCTGAGAAAGGCCTTTAAAGAAGTCAGGGATGACATCCAGAAAGAGATTAAATCATCAAAGAAGAAGAAGAAAAAGAAGGTTAAAAAATCCAAGTAATTCTGAAGAAAGATACAAATAAGAAAGCAGTTAATTATAGCTAATCATGAAAATAATAGCTGTATCAGATGCGCATGTAGAAAGGCACGGCTACTCTGCTCTGGAAGAGATTGCAGAGACAGAAGCAGATGTGCTCATAACAGGAGGAGATATTGCCCATGGCAACGGGCCAGCAGAAAAAGCATATTCTATCTTCAGCTCATTCCCAGGAATAAAGCTTGCATACCTAGGAAACCATGAGCTTTCTTCAATGGGCCCAAAAATAGGCCAGCATTATCAGGAGCTTGATGCATTCTACAGAAATTATGGCTTTAGGCTTCTTGACGCATCTCCATTTACACTTGAAGGAGTTTCTTTTATTGCAAACTCCGGATGGTTTGACTTCTCATTGTACAGAGAAGAAATAACACCTGAGATTCTGGCAACTGCAAAAAGAATGATGAACATAGCCTATAAGCAGAGAGACACATCATTTGCAGAGACATGCTTTGAAAAGCTGATGGAAGACTATGCCAATGTTGCTCCAGAAAGCGAGAAAGTAGTTGTAGGCATACACCACATCTTTATGAAAGAGATGATGAGGCAGGATATTGAAAATTACAACAATATCCGCGACATGTTCCTAGGCAGCACAATTTACAAAAAAGTTTTCTCAAGAGAAAAAGTAGCATTAGGCCTCACAGGCCACACCCACATCCCCGGAGAATTTAAAGTGCATGGCAAGGAGATATACAACATTAGTTATACAAAAAATAAGCCATTTACTGTATTAGAGATTTAAAAAAATATAGGACAGAATGTAATGCATAGATTTAAGAAAATTTTATAAACTTTATGTTTTTTTATGTTTTAATGAACAAGAAGCCAAATATAGATAAGTTTTACCAAGGCATTGAAGACTGGACTTACAAAAATATAATTAAGGACTTTTTAGGAGACACCTCTCAGGAAGTAAGAAAAGGATCTTCAGGCATGGGAGACCCGTTTCATATTATTCATCATGGATCATGCACAATTGACCTGACTTATTACAATCACAGGCATAAGGCCATGATTGTAAGAATCTTTGGAGATGAAACTAATTCAAAAAATATTGCCGAGTCTCTTGACAAAAAGATTGCGGAATATAATCAGGAATATTGCGACCCTGTGGGGCTTAGAAACTCTGTTCATTTAAAGATGTGATTTTTTCTTGCCGCTTCTCTACTTATGCGCAAACCAAAAGAACAACTTATCTTTTTCTCTCCTGTCAAGCCTCATAAAGCCAATGCGCTCTGCCTGAATAACATCCCCAACATTAAGATTGGCCAAGGCCTCTTCCCCAAGGCCTTTAACAGAATTATTGTCAGGCGTCAGTATCTCAACATCAACTAATTTGCCAGAAACAGGAAGCCAGTGGAACTTTTTCATTCCCTTCCCAGAAGCAGATTCATAATCTAAAGAGACAAAATCAAGATTTCCTGACTTTGACTTAAAATTAAGGCATTCCATTAGCCTGTAGTCCCCGCTTTTCTTAACAATTTCAGCATCATCTTTCTCAAGATAAAAATCCTCTCCAACCTTAAACTTCCTGAAACCCATGTTTTCAGTAGGGTGAAGCCTAACCTTAACATCTCTCTTAGGAGCGCCTTTTACAACAGCCTTTACAGGCTCTCTAACAATAAAAAACCTCTTTGTTTTAGAATCCTGTATCTCTGCATCAAATGAATTAATAGCTTTGTAAAACTCATCTTTGTTTATAGACTTGTCAACAGGTGAAAGCCCAACCTCTTTTGTGTATCTCTTGAAAGCAAGCGGCGAATACCCCCTTCTCTTAAGAGCTGCAAGAAAAGGAAGCCTGATGTCATCCCAGCCTGAAAACTGGCCTTCCAGTATTTTTTTCTTGGTCTTGCTGCATGAAAGCTCCATTCCGATAAAATTATACCTGCCAGTAAAATAAGTCACCGGAGTTTTTATCCCAAGAGCATTGTACATCATCTCCTGGCGTTTTGCATTGTCAGCATGGTCTTTTGCCCTTATAATATGGGTCATGCCTGCCTCAATGTCATCAACAGCAACACTTAAATTCATCAGAGGCCAAACCCTGTACTTAGTCCCTGTTCTCGGATGCTCAGAATCATTGATTCTTGCAAGAGGAAAGTCACGCATAGCAGGGTTTTTGTGCTTCATATCACTTTTAAATCTTGCAACAGCCTCGCCTTCTTTAAAGCCATTGGCAAGCATCTTTTTCCATCTTTTCTCGTTTTCATCTTTGCTTAAATTCCTGCATTGGCATTCCTTTTTCATCTCAGAAAATTTCTTGAAAGCTTCCTGAGTGCATGTGCATATATAAACCACACCAAGGCTTATGAACTTCTCAATATACCTGTAATAAATCTCAAGCCTGTCAGACTGAACCCATACGTCTGAAACATTGCCAAAAATCCATTCAGCATCTTTCGGCAGCTGCTCATAGGCAACAGGGTCAATATTGTCACTGTTAGTGTCCTCTATCCTAAGAATAAACTTTCCTCCGTACTTCTCAACATAAAGCGAAGTCAGGCCACCTGTAATAGCATGGCCCAGATGCATAGGCCCAGAAGGCGAAGGAGCAAACCTCATCACAACACCTTTTTTAGGATCAACATTCTCAAGCTCCTTAAGCTCGCCTTTTTTCTCCCTAGGCTTTTCCTCAAGAAGCTCAGGGTATTTTTCCTGTACAGCCTTAAGCTGCGCTTCAGGCTTCATAGAATTAATCTCTTTAATCTTTTCATTTATGAGCAGAGAGAGTTTTTTCATGTCTTTTCTTGCATCAGGCATTTCCTTAAGCACCTTGCCCAGAACAGAGCCCAAAACCGCCTTTCCATTATACTTAGATGCATTCTCAAGCGCATACTTCTCAATAATATTCCCAAGCCTCATATGGCCTGAAAATAGGCCTGTATATATATAATTAGCGGAAAAGAAGCTTATGGAAATCAAAATCAGTCTTTTTTACCGAAATATTTATTAAATTCATTTGAATATTAATTAAAAAGCATTGCCTGAATCAATAGAGAGATAAAAAGATATTGAAATCTGGAATCATAAGAGAGATATAAAAAAGAGGAAAAATAATGATAGAAACAAAGAAAACAAGCTCTTTAGATGAAAATGATAAAGATAATCAGAGTAAAATAATGAGAAACAATGTTTTAATGGCAATATTATTAATGGCAATATTATTATTTGGTTTTTGCATGATTTTGTTAGTAATCCGGATTATTCAATCTTTTTTAGGTATAAATAATATCTCTTTTTATGTAATCTTGTTTTTTTTGTGTACTGGCATTGGAATTTTTGTTGCTTTTTCTTTTCTAAAAAGAGGAAGAAAACTAAGAGATTTGTCAATCATTTTTGGCTCTTTATTTTCAGTTGTATTGAGTATCTTATTTGCTACTAATGTGATGATTGAAAAAATTATATTCTCGATGAATGAATCACTTAATGAGTTATATGCTGATGAAACATTAGTAGGAGTTCAGGAGATGTTTGGAGATGAGATTATTAATATGAATATTGGTTTTGCAATTGCATTCTTGTGCTTTAATATCCCTATTGTATTTTTTTACATTAAGCATGGCGGAAAAAATTTCAAGCTTTTTTTATTATATCTTGTGCCTATTTTTTTGTTTTTGTTATTCTCTTTTTTATTCAGATCTTATGTTCTCTTGTTCATGAGCGGAATTTAATTTCAGTACTATGGATTCCTTTTTTTAAACAGATTTAAATATAAGCTCTGTTTTAATTATATTAATGAATAAAAAGAGCCTGATAATATTAATAGTACTTCTAATGGCCGGCATAGCAGCAGCAACTGTGCTTTTTGTTTTTCCATATGACCCGCTGATTCCTCCAATAGCAGACGACACTGGATCAACACCAGATGGAATTCAGGAAGTTGTAAATGCAAACAACCAGTTTGCTTTTGACCTTTACTCAAAAATAACTGAGTCTGAACAAGGAAACATATTCTTCTCGCCTTACAGCATATCATCAGCTTTGGCAATAACCTATGAAGGGGCAAAAGGCCAGACCTCTGAAGAAATGAAATCTGTTTTTCATTTCCCAGAGCAGGAGATATTAAGGCCTAATTTTGCAGCAATATACAACAAAATCAATAAGCGTCAAAAAGATTATGAGATAAGAACAGGCAATGCATTATGGGTTCAGGAAGATTTTCCTCTAGATGAGCATTACAGGCAGAGAGTTGAGAATCATTATGGTGCAAAGGCCTCAAATCTTGATTTTATAAGTGAGACTGAA
>PWVO01000224.1 GCA_003561825.1 Candidatus Woesearchaeota archaeon
AGGAAAAAAGCCTTACGGCAGGTGCATCTTTTTAAGCAAAAAAAAAGAATGCTCAATACATGAAGTCAAGCCCCTGCAATGCGCAATAGGCAATTGCCAAGAGCATGGCCTTGAAGCAGTCCAGTGGTTTATGCTCAATCATGCAGTAAGCCCTGAAAACACAGAGTCAGTAAGGCAGTGGCGCACATTTTTGATACAGAATGCGCCCATACCGGGAGGCTCTTTAGAAGAGCTAATCCCCGACAAAAAAAGCCTGAATTCAATACTGAATTATGAGGTGCTAAAATGATTATGAAATCAAATGATAATGGAAACATGAACAAGCAGAAGATCTATCTTAGGTCAGGTGCAATCCTGAAATTCCTTTTAGGATCAGGCAAGATGGAAGACCTTATATTGTGCAAAAGCAGTGAATATGACTTTGTTACATCTGACCAGGATTTGTATGAAGCCCTTGGCTCTTTGAAAGAATACGATGATTTCAACCAGAGAAAGATAGTAAAGCTTCTTGAAGTAGCAGATGTAGTGCCATACAGGAATGTAAGCAGCCAGAAAAGAAAAATCCTCACTCATGAAAGAGTTGAGGCAATAAGGAAAATAGCACTTAAAGAAAACGGAGAGTAAATAAAATGCCTGAAAAAAAGAAAATAAACATGAGCATAATAGAGGGAGATTCATTCTTTTCCCACGAGACATCAATAAACTTTAGCCCTACGCAGTTCATATTTGACTTCAGGAACATAACACCGAGGATTGACCCCAGAAGCCCTGAGGCAACACTTGTGCTGAAGCACAATGTGGTTATGCTTGAGCCATACCATGCAAAGCAGTTCCTGTCCCTGCTTTCAAATGTAATAAAAAAGTATGAGTCAGACTTCGGCAAAATAGACCGGCCTGAATCACTGAAAAAATTACAGAAAAAAATCAAAAATCAAAAATCAGCAGAAGATCCAGCAGAAAAGCAATTCAAGTCCCAGAGCTATTTCGGCTGAGCATTTTCAGAATCAAGTTATTGGAGGTCAGAAAAATGGCAGATGAAAATCAGAAAAAGGAAAAAATAATTGGTATAGATTTAGGAACAAGCAACTCAGCAGCAGCAGTTCTGCAGGGAGGCAAGCCAGTTATAATCCCAAGCTCTGAAGGCACAACAGCATACGGAAAGGCATTCCCTTCTGTTGTTGCATTCACAGAAGACAGCCAGATACTTGTCGGAGAGCCGGCAAGAAGGCAGGCAATATCAAACCCAGAAAGAACAATCACTGCGGCAAAAAGAAAAATGGGCACAAATTACAAGTACAGGATAAACAACAAAGAATACACCCCGCAGCAGATATCAGCATTCATATTGCAGAAAATAAAAAGAGACGCAGAAGAGTTCATAGGAGAGAAAATAAAAAAGGCAGTAATAACCTGCCCCGCATACTTTGACGACAACCAGAGGCAGGCAACAAAAGACGCAGGAACAATTGCCGGCCTTGATGTAGTCAGGATAATAAACGAGCCAACAGCAGCATCACTTGCATACGGCCTTGACAGAAATGACCAGGATCTTAAAATACTTGTCTTTGATTTCGGAGGCGGAACACTTGATGTAACAATAATGGAGTTCGGAGACGGCGTATTTGAGGTAAAAGCCACAAGCGGAGACACTAATTTAGGCGGAACAGACATGGATGAGGCACTTATAAACCACATAGCAGAAGAATTCAGAGCCAAAGAAGGCATTGATCTGAGAAAAGACAGTGTCGCAATGCAGAGGCTCAGGGAAGCAGCAGAAAAAGCAAAAATAGAGCTCTCAACAACAATGGAAACAGAAATAAACCTTCCTTTCATAACAGCCTCAGGCGAAGGGCCCAAGCACTTAACAATGAAAATAAGGCGCTCAAAGCTTGAGGAGCTAGTTGAGCCAATTGTAAAAAAATGCAGGCAGCCAATAGAGCAGGCAATAAAAGACGCAAAGCTTGCAAAAGACAGCATAAGCAAAATCATACTTGTAGGCGGCCCAACAAGAATGCCAATCGTCAGAAAATTTGTTGAGGACTTCATAGGAAGGCAGGCAGAGCGCGGCATAGACCCAATGGAATGCGTTGCAACAGGCGCAGCAATCCAGGCAGGGGTTCTTGCAGGGGATGTAAAAGACATCCTCCTGCTTGATGTAACACCGCTTACATTAGGAATAGAAACACTGGGTGGAGTAAGAACACCTCTGATAGAAAGAAACACAACAATCCCAACAAAAAAATCACAGATATTTTCAACAGCAACAGACAACCAGAACGCAGTAACAATAAACGTCCTCCAGGGCGAGCGCCCAATGGCCTCAGACAACAAAGCTTTAGGAAGATTTGACCTAATAGGCATACCCCCTGCGCCGAGAGGAGTGCCCCAGATAGAAGTTACGTTTGACATAGACGCAAACGGAATTTTGCATGTAAGTGCAAAAGACCTCGGCACAGGCAAGGAGCAGTCAATAAAAATTACAGCGACCCAGAAGCTCAGCGAAGATGAAGTAGAAAGGATGAGAAAAGAGGCAGAAGCCCACGCAGAAGAAGACAAGAAAAGAAAAGAAGATGCAGAAATAATTAACCAGGCAGACACACTTGTCTACACAACAGAGAAAATGCTTTCAGAAGTTGAGGGCAAAGCAAACACAAAAGAAATCAGCGAAGTGAAAGGCAAGATAATGGAGCTCAAAGAGCTGCTCAAGCCTGACAAAAAAGACCCTTCTGCAATAAAATCCAAGATGGACGAGATAAATGCCATGGTCCAGAAAATCTCAACAGAGCTTTACAAAAAAGCAGCAGAGGAGCAGGCAAAAAAGCAGCAGCAGTCCTCAGGCGCAGCCAAGCAAAACAAAGACGAGAAAGTAGTTGATGCAGACTACAAAGAAGAAGGCAGTGAAAAATAATCATTGCCTTTATTTTTTTAAAAGGTTCCTATAATGGCCAAAGACTACTACAAAACACTCGGGGTATCACAGAACGCATCTCAGGAAGAGATAAAAAAAGCCTATAAGAATCTTGCAAAGAAATACCATCCGGACATAAACAAGTCAGACCCAACAGCCTCAGAAAAATTCAAGGAAATAAACGAAGCAGCATCAGTCCTCGGAGACGAGAAAAAAAGAGCCCAGTACGACCGCTTTGGAACAGCCTCAGAAGGCTTTGGCGCAGGCTCTTCAGGCTTTGACTTCAGTGACTTCGGCTTCTCAGACTTTGGCTTTGATTTCGAGGACATATTTGACACATTTTTCAGCAGAGGCTTTGGCAGGCGTTCCCGGGGCCCGAAAAGGGGAGCAGACCTTAGATACGACCTTGAGATAACTTTAGAGGAATCAGCATCAGGCGCAAAAAAAACAATCGTAGTGCCAAGAATGGAAAAATGCCCTGAATGCAGCGGCACTGGAGCAGAAAAAGGCTCAGAAATCTCAAAATGCGACAGGTGCAACGGCGCTGGCCGCATAAGAGAGACAAGAAGAACACCATTCGGTCTGTTCTCAACAACAGCAGCATGCCCCAAATGCAGAGGAGAGGGCACAGTAATAGAAAAGCCATGCAGTGAGTGCGACGGCACAGGCAGGGTCCACAAAGAAAGAAAAATAGAAATAAATATCCCAAAAGGCATTGACCACGGCAATGAGCTCAGAATACCTGGAGGCGGCGAGGCAGGCATAAAAAACGGCACTGCAGGCGACCTATACATAGTAATCCACATCAAGCCTCATGACACATTCCAGAGAAAAGGCAATGACCTTTATTGCGAAGTCCCGGTATCATTCGCTCAGGCGGCCCTTGGCTCAGAGATAGAAGTTCCGACACTGGACGGAAAAGCAAAGCTTAAAATCCCGCCTGGCACCCAGACAGGCACAGTATTCAGGATGAAAGGAAAAGGAATTCCAAGCTTGAACAGCTTTGGCGCAGGATCTCAAAATGTAGAGATTGTTATCCAAACACCCAGGAAGCTGACAAAAAAGCAGAAAGAACTCCTGCATGAATTTGAAAAAGAGTCAAAAAAGAAAAAAGGCTTTTTCAGTTTTCTATAGCTAAACTATATATTTAGATAACTATTACTGACTATCGAAAAGTTTAAATAGAACTTTTCCATTTTATAATAACAACAATTTTTAGGGGTGTTAACTAATGAAAAAAGAGATGCTTTTAGTTGGAATAATTTCTTTACTGCTTTTAATTAGCGGCTGCGGCCTTACAGAAACAAAATATGTCTGCCCTGACGGCACAATAGTGGAAAACATTGAGGACTGCAAGGATATCGAAGATATTCCTATAGACGAAGAAGATGAAATAGATTTAGAAGAGCCAGATGAAATAGACTATGAAGAAGATGATTACATCAGCACAATAAGAGTCAAGGAGGGCGAACTAGTGTCATTGAGGCCAATAGCAGAAGACCCTGACGGCGACCCATTAAGGTATGCATTTACCCCTCCTCTAAACACCGACGGCCAGTGGCAGACCCAGATGGGCGATGCAGGCACATACGAAATAGATGTAGTTGTCTCAGACGGCGAGCTCGAGGATGTCCAGACAGTCCTGCTTATAGTTGAGAGAGTCAACAGGCCTCCGGTTATAGAAATAGAAGACGAAATAATTGTCAGGGAAGGGGAGAGAGTAGTGCTTGAGCCAGTTGTAACAGACCCTGACGGCGATGAGGTAACTGTTGAGTTTTCAGGCTGGATGAACACAAGCACATACCAGACAGACTTTGGGGACGCAGGCGAGTATACTGTCACAATCTCAGCTTCAGACGGCATAGACACAACAGAGGCAGATGTAACAATAATCGTCGAGAAAGTCAACAGGCCCCCAAGAATACTGGATGTTGTCCTTGTGGAATAAGCTTGCTTTCTTTTTTTCCTTGTTTTTTTACTCCTTTATAATGCTAAAAAATAGAAAGGTTTTTATATAACCCATTGCCATTATTATCAAAAATGAAAAAGCTGATTATTTTTGCTGCTATGTTGTTTTTGCTTCAGGCTTTTATTCAGGTTTCAGCAGCAGAAACCATAACACTAAGAGTCAGGGAAGGGGACTTTGTTAATCTGTTGCCCATAGCAGAAGACCCTGACGGTGATGAGCTTACATTCTATTTTACAGAGCCGCTTGATGAAAAAGGCCAGTGGCAGACAGATTACGGCGACGCCGGCATATACTGGATAAATGTCACTGTTTCTGACACACAGCTTAATGATACAAAGCTTGTTGAGCTTATAGTTGAAAAAGTTTACAGGCCCCCTTATTTTGACCCTCCGCTCCATGATATTGTTGCAGACGAGTCAGAGGAGATAGCATTTGATGTAATAGCAGTTGACCCTGATGGCGAGGAAATCAGCTACTATGTTTCTGGGCTTCCTCCAGGCGCAAGATTTGTCAATAACAGATTTATCTGGACACCGGATCATGACACAGTAAATAAAAACTGGCTTGAGAGAATACTCCAGAGATACTCTCTGCTAAGGCATACTTCTTCCAGGACATTCCATGTGACATTTACAGCAAGGTCAAGAGACCAAAAGGCAGAGGACACTGTGAAAATAACAGTATTTGACAAAAACAGGCCTCCTGTTCTTGAGCCAATGGAAAACATCACAATAAGCGAAGGCCAGTGGCTTGAGCTTGACCCGGTTGCCTACGACCCTGACGGAGACTTAATAAAAGTATTCTATTCAGGCTTCACAAGAAAGAGCAGGAGGTACATAGATTATGGTGAAGCAGGAACACACTATGTAAACATAGAAGTAACAGACGGTGCGCTTTCAGCATCCCAGACAATTGTCGTAACAGTAGAGCCCACAAACAGGCCTCCTGTAATTGCTCCTATAAGAGATATCTCAGTAAGGGAAGGAGAGAAAGTAGAGTTTAGAGTAAGGGCGCATGACCCAGATGGAGACGAGCTCAGCTATTGGGTTGAAAATGCTCCAATAGGCGCATCATTTGACGAGGAAAGCCAGGTCTTCACCTGGGTTCCGGGCTATGAAACAGTAGTAGGCAAGGCAAGCAAAGACTTTGAAATAACATTTGGCGCAACAGACAGCAAGCTCAACACAACACAGGCAATGAGAATAAGAGTATTTGACAAAAACAGGCCTCCTGTAATAACAGGCTACAGCCCATCAGAATTTGCCACAGTCTACAAGAATGAAATAATAACCTTTGAGGTTGAGGCATATGATGCAGATGGAGATGACCTGAGCTACAGATGGTGCTTTGGCCTTTTTGAATGCTATGATGGAGAAAACAGGCATTCAAGGATATTCACAATACCTGGAAGAAAAAACGTCCGCGTAACAGTTTCAGATGGCCAGGACTCTCAGAGCTTCTGGTGGTCAGTCACAGTCTTAGATCAGGAAAGGCCAGTGCCTGCATTACCCACTCAGCTGGAGAGATATTTACAATACACAGTTTATGGCTAGACCCTAAATCTTATTAAATCATTTTAATTGCAAAATTAAGACAAATCACAGCCTTAAAGCATACAGAAAGCTTTAAATATAAACTAAAATCCCCATTTAACGCTATTTAAATACAAAATCTTTTGTAAATCTTGCAAAATGGAAGAAATAAAAGCAT
>PWVO01000150.1 GCA_003561825.1 Candidatus Woesearchaeota archaeon
CTTTATCCAAGGAGTACATTTCATGATTAACCAATACTGGGGCAGAATACCTCTCAGGAATATCAATTTTAGAGCAGATTAAAAAAAATCCCGGTTCTCTTATCTGCAATTTAAACCTGTATTTTGCCTCAGCAACAACAAAAGCAATCCCCTTTTCAGCAAGCTTTTTTTCATCAAGCCCAATAATCTCCTGAAGATTTAGCCTGGCCTTTTCAAAATATTGCGGATAAACAGAGTTATTCACATGCCCATTACCATCAAAATCTTCATAAGAAACCCAAATACTTACCTTGCTTAAACAATCCATTGCTTTCATCTACACAACAAAAAACCCCTAAAATAAAAAGCTTTTTATAGATTTCAGGATTTCACAGGATCATGGGCTCATAGTCTAGTGGCCATGACATCGCCTTTACACGGCGAAGGTCCCCGGTTCGAGCATTGCAAAATCGGAAATCCGGGTGGGCCCATCATGCGACAGTAGTTTAGTGGTATAATACGTCCCTGCCACGGACGTGACCCGGGTTCGAGTCCCGGCTGTCGCATTCTATAAGCATGTAAATTCTTTCTGGGCTATAAAACTCCTGAAAAAAAGAAAAAAACCTATAGAAACTTTTATAAATGGACTTGGATTTCTTTTTCTCCACGGGCCCGTAGCTCAGCCTGGTTAGAGCGCTGGTCTTATAAGACGCTTACTGGCACAATTTAGGAAAGCCAGAAGTCCGGGGTTCAAAAGGAAAGCCTTAAAAGGCAATCCGTGAAATTCCCTGCGGGCCCATACATGCCCCGTTGGTGTAGTCCGGCCAATCATCCAGGATTTTCGATCCTGGGACTCGGGTTCGAACAAATGGTTACGCGCATTTGATACGCAAAGAGCAGCATCCAATTTTGCAAATTTGGAGCCACTCGTGCTCACTTCGCTCGCAATCATATCGGAAGTCCCGGACGGGGCACTTATGCTTTTTTTTATAAAAAAGGGCATAAAAACATAAAATGTTTATAAAAGGATAAATATTTATACTACTTAAAAATCACATGTTTATTCTTATAAATAAGCATTAATAAGAAGCCCTTAAAAGGGCAGCTGTTAAGATTGCTTAACAGCATCAGATTAATCAAAAAATAAAGGCATTTGTAAAAATGAAGAGAAGTTCACGCAGATGGAAGAAAAAAGGCCAGATGAGATGGAAATGGCAGAGAAAGAGAATGAAAAAGCTCAAGCGAAGAAAAGCCATGAGAAAATAAAACCAAAACTTTAAAAACAAATCAAATATCCCATTTACATAGCTAAATCATAATCATCTCCAATTTTCTTACTTTAAGTAAGCTATAAAAGATGTATACTTAATAGAAATAAGTATTAAGTATGAAAAAGGATGCATTTGGTGGTTAAACCCGTTAAAAAGCCTTTTTTGACGAAAAAACAACCATAATGCCTTGGACCAAACACAGGAGTAATTAATACCCGTTGATCCTGCGGGAGATTGCTGCTATTAGGATTCGACTAAGCCATGCAAGTTCAGGGGTTCTTCGGAACACCGGCATACTGCTCAGTAACACGTCGTTAATCTGCCCTTAGGTCTGGGATAACCTTGGGAAACTGAGGCTAACACCGGATAGGGGATTTCCTCTGGAATGAGTTTTCCCTGAAAAGAAATGCCTAAGGATGAGACGGCGGCCGATTAGGTTGTTGGTGAGGTAATGGCTCACCAAGCCGAAGATCGGTAGGGGTCTTGAAAGAGATAGCCTCGAGAAGGGCACTGAGATACTGGCCCTAGCCCCACGGGGTGCAGCAGGCGCGAAACCTTTACAATGCACGAAAGTGTGATAAGGGGATCCTAAGTGCCTTGCTCACAGCAAGGCTTTTGCCAAGAGCAAAAATCTTGGAGAATAAGTGGTGGGAAAGACTGGTGCCAGCAGCCGCGGTAATACCAGCGCCACAAGTGGCAATCAGCTTTATTGGGCCTAAAGCGTTCGTAGCCGGTCTGATAAATTTTCTGTGAAATTGTCAGGCTTAACCTGACAGCGCGCAGGAAAGACTATCAGACTAGGAACCGGGAGGAGTCAGAGGTATTCTTGGGGGAGCGGTAAAATGCTATAATCCCGAGAGGACTAACAGTGGCGAAGGCGTCTGACTAGAACGGATTCGACGGTGATTGGACGAAAGCCAGGGGAGCAATCCGGATTAGATACCCGAGTAGTCCTGGCTGTAAACTCTGCGAGCTAGGTGTTGCATATTCTTCGGGAATATGCAGTATCGAAGCGAAGGCGATAAGCTCGCCGCCTGGGAAGTACGGTCGCAAGGCTGAAACTTAAAGGAATTGGCGGGGGAGCACTACAAGGGGTGCGGCGTGCGGTTTAATTGAACTCAACACCGGGAATCTCACCAAGGGCGACGGCAGAATGAAAGCCAGGCTAAAGACCTTGCTTAACAAGCCGAGAGGAGGTGCATGGCCGTCGTCAGCTCGTGCTGTGAAGTGTCCTGCTAAGTCAGGCAACGAGCGAGACCTGTATCTATAATTGCTAACAACTCTTTCAGAGGATTGAGCACATTATAGGGACTGCTGTGGAAACGCAGAGGAAGGTGCAGGCTACGGTAGGTCTGTATGCCCCGAATCCCTTGGGCAACACGCGCGCAACAATGGTAGGAACAATGGGATACAACTCCGAAAGGAGAAGTTAATCCTCTAAATCCTATCTTAGTCCAGATTGAGGGCTGTAACTCGCCCTCATGACGATGGAATCCCTAGTAATCGGACGTCAACATCGTCCGGTGAATATGTCCCTGCTCCTTGCACACACCGCCCGTCAAACCACTCGAGCAGGGTTTAGGTGAGACTTAATTTATTGATTAAGCCGAACCTAAGCTCAGTGAGATGGGTTAAGTCGTCACAAGGTAGCCGTAGGGGAACCTGCGGCTGGATCACCTCCTTTTTTTTTATTAACTGTTGGATGCATCCTTTTTTATGTTCACAACATGGGCCCGTAGCTCAGTCCGGTAGAGCATCGCCCTTGCAAGGCGGGGGCCTCGGGTTCAAATAAAGACTTGGCCTGTTGGCTGAATTTTAAGAAAATCCCGACGGGTCCATTTTCATGTTTACCAATTCAGATAAGCTATCCAGTAATGCCAAAACAGGGTAGTAGGCAGATTCAGACAATTTCTGATTATGAAGCCGTGCATAGGCAAAGTACAACAAAACTATCAGGTGGATGACTTGGCTCAGAACGCTGATGAAGGATGTGGCAAGCTACACTATGCTCCGGCAAGGCGCACGCAGCCATTGAACCGGAGATTTCCGAATGTGACTTCACCTTGAATCCGCAAGGATGGGGAACGCAGGGAATTGAAACATCTTAGTACCTGCAGGAAAAGAAATCAAAAGAGATGCTGTTAGTAAGAGCGACCGAAAACAGCACAAGGCAAACCGAATCCTTTTCTGAAAGGAAAAGGAAATGTGGTGTTGCAGGACTGCAGTATAACCTTTCTTTTGGGAACTCAAACTTGCCTGGAATGGCAGGCCTTAGAGGGTGAGAGCCCCGTAGAGGCAACTGAAAAAGGGTTTAGCATGTTCCTGAGTACCGTTTACTGGAAACTAAGCGGGAATCTGGGAGGCATCAACTCCTAACCTTAAATACGTTCTGAGTCCGATAGCGCACAGTACCGTGAGGGAAAGTTGAAAAGAACCCATGACAGGGAGTTAAAAGATCCTGAAACCTGATAGTAATGGAGAGGCAGGGCTCTTAGGAGTTCTGCCGTGCGTTTTGAATAACGTGCCAGGGAGTTTATCTAAGTGGCAAGGATAATTCTGGAAAAGAAGCATCCGGAGAGAAATCAACATGCTCGCAGCTTGCAAGGAGCGGGGTATTAACGTGCCCGAAGTCACTTGGATATGACCCGAAACCGGACGATCTAACCCTGAGTAAGGTGAAGCGGGGATAAAACCTCGTGGAGGCCTGAAGAGGTTCTATGTGCAAGTGTTCTTCTAACTTGGGGCTAGGGGTGAAAAGCCAATCGAGTCCGGTGATAGCTGGTTCCTGCCGAAGTTGGCCGTAGTCAAGCTTCGGATGAGACCGCTAAGGTGGTAGAGCTACGGATTGGGGATTTAGGCCTCGAAAGGGGTCGGTTCGCTGTCCAACTCCGAATGCCTTAGCGTCGTAGATTCCGGAAGACGGCGGCTCGTCGTAAGGGTGAGTCGCGAGAGGGGAACAACCCAGACTGCAGTTAAGGTCCCAAAATATCTGCTAAGTGTTAAAGGGTGAAGAATATCCATGGCCAAAGACAGCGAGGAGGTTGGCTTAGAAGCAGCCATCCTTTAAAAAGTGTGTAACAACTTACTTGTCAAGGTTATGGGTGTCGAAGATGGACGGGGCTAAGCAGATTACCGATACTGCAGACAGCCTAAAAGGCTTGTGATAGGCAGGCATTCTGGCAGGCGAGAAGCATTTCCGTAAGGGGATGTGGACCTGTCAGGAAAGAAAATCCTGGTAAAAGTAAGAGCAAAGCAGAGTGAGATTCTCTGCCGTCGAAGGGGCAAGGGTTCCTTGACAATAGAGTTTAGTCAAGGGTTAGTTGATCCTAACCTAGCTCATAAGTTGAGCAATGGGAAAGGGAAAAAGGTTAATATTCCTTTACTGCCCGGATATCCGGCAACGATAGCCTGATTTCTGATGCTTTGGGATAGGCTAATACAGACCGTCGTCTGTATCAACTGAGACAAGTCAATGGAGTATCATCATGATGAGAAGTTGACTAAACTCAGGATGAGTGGCCCTTATGGGTCATTTAGCTGATACCTGGAGCCCGTGAAAAGGGAATCAGGACAGATTCCGGGCAATCATACCCAGAACCGGCACAGGTGCCCCTAGGTGAGAAGCCTAAGACGTGAAGGAGTAATCTAATTGAGGGAATTCGGCAAATTAGCCCCGTACCTTCGGTATAAGGGGTCCCTGCAATCGTATTCGCACGAGTGCGATCGCAGGGCTCAGTGACAAAGACGGTCCGACTGTTTAACAAAAACTTAACTGACTGCTAGCCTGCAAAGGTGCGTATAGTCGGTGATATCTGCCCAGTGTCAGTACCTAAAACCTCTTTTCAAGGAGGCTAAGGGCTGGTAAACGGCGGGGGTAACTATAACTCTCTTAAGGTAGCGTAATACCTTGCCGATTTAATGTCGGCTTGCATGAATGGTATAACGAGATCGTCGCTGTCCCCAATTAGAACCCTCCGAAAATTCTTTCCTGGTGCAAAAGCCAGGGATCTCCAGCGGGAAGTAAAGACCCCGTGAAACTTTACTGTAGCCTGTAGCTGTGATGTGGGCCCTGATGTGCAGTGTAGGTGGGAGTCGCTAAAGCTTAGACGCTAGTTTAAGTGTAGACGCCGATGAGACACCACCCTTCAGAACCTACGTCACTTACTGAGAGACTCAGGACAACTATAGGTGGACAGTTTGGCTGGGGTGGCACTCTACTGAAAAGATATCAGTAGAGCCCAATGGTTGGCTCAGACGGGTCGGAAATCCGTTGCAGAGTGCAAGAGCAAAAGCCAGCCTGACTGGATTCTGACTAATAAGGGATCCAGAGAAGAAATTCTGGTCTAGCGAACCCCTATGCCTTCTTGATGAGGGCTAGGTATGACAGAAAAGTTACTCCGGGGATAACAGAGTTGTCGCGCCCGAGAGTTCGTATCGACGGCGCGGCTTGCTACATCGATGTCGGCTCTTCCTATCCTGGCCGTGCACAAGCGGCCAAGGGTGGGGGTGTTCACCCATTAAAAGGGATCGTGAGCTGGGTTCAGAACGCTGTGAGGCAGTTTGTTTAATATCTGCTGGAGATGTAGGATATCTGAAAGGAAGGATCCTTTAGTACGAGAGGAACGAGGACTCGGGGCCTCTGGTCCACCGGTTATCTGACAAGGTAGGCCGGGCAGCTACGCCCCAAGGGATAAGTGCTGAAAGCATCTAAGCACGAAGCTCACCTTGAAAAGAGATATCATGGAGCGCGGGTAGAAGACCCGTTTGATGGGACCGGTGTGTACGCATCAAGCTGCGGCGAGATGTTCAGCATGCGGTTTCCAACAGTTCCTTGTACTTTGCCTAAGCACGGTTTTTCATATTTTTTATAAAGAAAAAGACTCAATAGGATTTGATGGATTTTCTCTAATTGTCATATTTCTGAAGGATGTGGAATTGGCCAATCTTATAGAAAAGCTTATATATAATTAGTTACCAATTGGTAGTAATATGCTAACATTAATTGGAGTTTCACATTTTGATTTGGATGGATATGACAGACTAAGTAAACTATTAGCTTACTTAAAACCATCTGCAATAGGAATAGAAGAAACAGCAGAAGATAATGAGAAAGTTTCTGATTTGCTTAGATATTTATCTAATCAGGAAAATTTCGAAATAATATTATCAAAAGCCAGGGAAATATTTCCACATGCCAATAATGAAACACTGAAACAATTTCTTTCTTCCACTAACTATGAAAATAAAGCAATCACCGAATACTCCACTGCACATGATATTCCTATAATCTATTGTGATAACCAAA
>PWVO01000180.1 GCA_003561825.1 Candidatus Woesearchaeota archaeon
CACTGCACTTCAAAATGCTGCATGAAAAGAAAATGAACTCTGAGATATACATGGACAATGCATCCACAACCAAGCCAGATGACAGAGTAGTGGGCAAAGTAGCAGAGGTCTCAAGATACTGCTACGGCAATGCATCCTCTGCGCATGAAACAGGAGAAAATGCAAAAAATGTGCTTGAGGAATCAAGGAAGGCAATTGCTGAATCAATCAGTGCAGACCCAGAATGCATAATCTTCACCTCAGGCGGAACAGAGTCAAACAACCTTGCAATAAAAGGCATAGCCTATGCCAGGAAAGGCAGCCACATCATAACAGCAAAAACCGAGCACGACAGTGTACTAAACCCATGCAAATGCCTTGAAACCCAGGGCTTCAGCATAACCTATCTTGATGTTGACACCAAAGGCTTTGTAAGCATAAAAGACATTGAAAAGGCCATAAGAAAAGAAACAATACTTGTTTCTGTAATGCACGCAAACAACGAGATAGGCACTATAAATGACATAGAAAGCATAGGAAAGCTCTGCAGAAAAATAGGAGTTTATTTCCACACAGATGCATGCCAGTCTTACACAAAAGCAGAAATAAACGCAGCAAACATTGACATGATATCCCTCAATGCCCATAAGATCCACGGCCCAAAAGGAATTGGCGCATTATACATAAGAAAAGGCATAAAAATAGCCCCCCAGTTCCATGGAGGAGGCCAGGAAAAAGACCTCAGGCCAGGCACAGAAAACATCCCAGGCATTGCAGGCTTTGCTGAGGCAGTAAGCATCAGCAGCCCTGACCATGCAAAAAAAATCTCAGAAACAAGAGATTACCTTATCTCAGAAATTAAGAAAATCCCAGGCACACAGCTTAATGGCCCTGAAGGAAGCATGAGGCTGTGCAATAATGCAAATATCTCATTCATGAACATAGAAGGAGAGTCAATCATAGCAATGCTCGCACTAAAAGGCATCTATGCCTCAACAGGCTCAGCATGCTCATCAAAAAGCCTTGAGCCCTCCCATGTGATAATGGCCCTTGAAAAAAACCCAGTAAGAGCCCATGGATCAGTAAGATTTTCCATAAGCAGGCACACAACAAGAAAAGAAATTGATTACACAGTTAAAGCCCTTAAAGAAATAGTTGAAAAGCTCAGGAGCATAAGCCCCCTGTCATAGGTGATAAAAATGTATTCAAAAGAAGTCTTGGAAAGATTCCAGAAGCCTGTATTTTCCGGAGAAATAGAAAACCCGGACGGAGTAGGCGAAGTCGGCAACCCAAGATGCGGCGACATGATGAAGCTGTTTATCAAGGTAAAGAAAGAAAACAGCAGTGAAATCATTGAGGACATCAAATTCAAGACCTACGGCTGTGTTGCAGCAATAGTCTCAACAGACTACCTTTGCGAGATAGCCAAAGGCCTGACTTTGGATCAGGCGCAGAAAATAACAAGCAAAGACATAGCAGCAAAAATAGGCGATATTCCGCCCATAAAATACCACTGCTCTGTGCTTGCCCAGGAGGCCCTCAAGAAAGCAATAAGCAATTACAGGGAAAAAAGGGCATTCAAATAAAAACATTTAAATATATCACCATATAATATCATAAAATTGAGGTGGCATTATGAATAAAAAAGGCTTTGAGATTTCAATAAACATGGTCATTATCCTTATTCTTGCTATTGTGACATTAGTTGTGGCATTGGGCTTTATAACAGGTTTTTTGCAGGACTTGTTTGATAGTACAGGGGAGATATTTCCTGATTTAACTCAAGATCCTACTCCAAATGAGCCAATAACATATGCTCCTCTTGGTACTATTTTATCAAGAGGCAGGGATAATAAGATGACAATAGGTTTTTACAATAACGAGCAGAGTCTTGTTTCAGAAAATGTCAGGCCAACAATAACCTGTGAGAACATAAATTTTGTTGAAGTAATCTCTTCAGGGATGAATATTGATGTAGGAAGCACAGGGATATATTCAGCAATTGTAAGAATCCCTTCAAACACTCTTCCGGGCACTTATCCTTGCAGGATCAGGATAAGCAATACAGAAAAATCACTTTTTATGGAAGTAAAGTAATTATTTCTTCTTGCATATAAAAATGCAGTGATCAGCCTCAAAAGGCTCAAGGCCCCTGAAATCAGCAATAATCATCTCTTTCTCAAGCTTAACTTTAATCTCATTGAAAATAGCCCTTGGCTTTCTTGCAACATCAATGCTCCTTGCCTTGACAGCAAGCAGGCCAAACCCCCCGTTTTTTAAAAAAGCCCTGCAGTTCTTAAGAAAAATACTAAGCTGCTCCCTCTGCGCAATGTCCTGGAAAACAACATCCACCTTGCACACACAGTGAGAAAAAGACATAATGTCATTAGCATCAGCCACAATAGGCATCATATTCTTCCTCCTCTCGCACAAAAACACCATCTCCCTCATGACCCTTGGAGCAAAATCAAGGGCAAAAACAAAACCATCCTGGCCAACAATATCAGAAACATGCGAAGCAGTAGTGCCCGAAGCGCACCCAAGATAAAGCACCCTTTTTCCGGGCATTATCCCAATCTGCGAAGCCCCCTTCATAATTGCAGCAGCAAGCTTGCTCTTCCTCGGGTTCCATTCCCTGTACTCAGCCCCCTTTTCTTTAACAGTCCTCTCATCATAAACCGCAAACCCAGGATCAAGGCTCTTAGTAAGAATAACCCTTTTCTTCCCTTTCACTGACTCATAAACACCCCCGAGCTTAGTTTCCCTCATTTTCCAAACCTCTTCTCAAGCCCGGCAATAAGCTTCTTGCCCACAAAATCTCCCCTGAAAAAATCAACCTTAACAGCAATAGAGATCTTGTCAGCAAGAGCCCTTGCAGCCTTTCCCTTGTCCTGCTTTTTGGCCTGCGAAACAAGCCTGTGCTCATGTATAATCCCGTACTTAGGGGATTTAGCACCTGTCTTAAGATGCCTGAAAAGCGCCTCCTCAGCCCCAAGAACCTGCACAGTTGAAGCAGGCATCTTGGCAAGCCTCTCAAACCTTCCTGCAGACCTGATAAGCTTTGCCCCAATCATAGCCCCTGCAACAGCATTTAAATTAGGAAACTCAGAAGAGACACACCTCTCAATATAAGAAACCTGCAGCTTCCTGAGCTTCTCCATTGCAGAAATCTCCTTTGCAAGGCATATCATGGCACTTAAGTCCCTCTCAGAAACATCAGATCCCATGCTCTCCTTAATCCCAAGCTCCTTCATAAGATCTTTTCTGCCCTTTTTTGCAATAACCTCAGCAAACCTGAAATTATCCCTTAAAGACTTTGAAAACTCAGGCAGATAAAGCTCATACCATTCCCTCAGCCTTTTTGAAAAAGTATTAACTGCCCTGTCAATCTCATCAATGCAGCTCACTGCCTGAACAAGAAGAACATCACTCTTTACAGAATCCCTAACCCTTGCCTTTGCAAGAGCAATCCCAGCATCCCTCATCCTGCTGAAAAAATCCGGCATAGAAGCAACACTCTCAGCAGCATTATCCATTCTCTCATCAGAAACAGGCTCAATACCCCCAATCATGGTTTTCTTATAGCAGGCGCAGAACATCTTATGCCCGTGCTTGCTTATCAGAGCTTTTTCCTCATCAATCCATTCCCCTCTCTCAAGCTTAGCAGAATTCTTCAAAACCCTGATCTGGCTGAAAAAAGCCTTGTCAATAACCCTGAACTGAGTATTAAGCACAAAACTTCCAATAAGGTTTGAGTAAATATAAAGCACCATTGCTGAAAAAAATCACCCCCTGCTTTTAAAGCTTTTGCTGCAAATTCAGATACTTAGGCGGGGCTGCAAAAAAGTCAATCTTAAGAAAAGTCGGGCTCTGTGTATGCTTCCAGGTTAATCTCTCTATAGTGTCTTTAATGTCATTTGCACTTGCATAAACAATGCCCTCATTCTCCAGCACAGAATATGCTCTTTCTTCAGTGCCATCTTTTGAAATCCTTGAGATGATTATTTTCCCTTTCTTGCCGTAGCTCTCTGTGCTCACATTAATCCCAAGACCTTTTCTCATAAGCTGATATGGCTGCTCAAATGCAAGTACCTTAAGAATATCAAGGTCTCCGTTGCTTGCAGCAATATTCTTTGTTCCCCTTCCGACAAGCCCCTTATACACTTCACTGTAATTAGTCAGGGCTTTTGGGAAAAATAAATACCTTACCCCTGAGCCATCGCTCAGCTCATAATCAAAAGAAATGCTTTCATCCAATTCAAAATCAGGCATTCCATACTTCCTCATCAGGCCTTTCTCAAAAGCATCTGAGAATGATTTTACTCTCGACTTAAGGCTTAAGCCCTTAAAGTAAGCATCAGCATTCTCAGTATTAATCTGCGAAAACCTTTTCATGTCAAAATAAACATTTATCTCAGAAATATTCTTGTCCAGAGGAAAAGAATTCCCTGTGGCAGGGTCTGTTATCCTTAAATCCCTCCTGTTGAACCCTGCTGAATTCTCTTCTGCAAACCTGCTCATTGAATCCAAAAGATAATCAATAGAAATGTAAGCTTCATCATCAGATATAATAACCCCTTTTTTGCTTTCAGAAACACCTGCCTCTAAAAAATTTCCTGTTAATGAAAGAACATTCTCATATTTTGTTGCTGAGCTGGGGTATGCTCTTGCCTCAAACTTCCTGCCATTGAGAGTCATGCTAAATGAACATCCCCTTTTAAGTATCCCATTGTCATTAAGCCCTGCTTCATTAACTGCTTCAGCAAACGCACTATCCTTAAATGCAGAGCTGAAAGGAGCTATTATATAATCATCCAAAGTAGGAACAGCTGTCCTTCTTGCATAATCATATGACCTTGCATTAAGCTCATCAGCTTCCTCTTCTTTTAGCCCAGCAGCAGCACCTCTGCCAGATTCTGCCATAACCGGCAGCCTTATAACCCTTGAATTAGTCCTTCGCATTTTAACCCTTTCAATAACACAGTTCCCGGGATTTAAATAAATTTTCATTCTTCTGAATATGTTTCAAAACTTTTTTATACTCAGCCCCAAATCATCAGCCCATGAAAGCAGTAGCACTGATAAGCACAGGCATTGACAGCCCTGTCGCTGCTTATATAATGAAAAAAAAAGGCCTCGAAATCATAGGCCTCAACCTAAGCTCAGGAGATGAAACTGCTGTAAAGCATATATGCAAAAAAATAGGCATAAAAAAGCTTTACACAGCATTCCATACCCCTATACTAAAAGAAATAAAAGAAAAAACAGACCAGGACTTAATATGCGTCCTCTGCAAGCGCATGATGTACAGGATAGCAGAAAAAATAGCTAAAAAAGAAAAAGCCTCATTCATTATCACAGGAGAAAACCTCGGCCAGGTAGCATCCCAGACACTTGACAACCTTGCTGTCCTAAGCCAGGCAACTTCATTGGAGATTTTAAGGCCCCTGCTCTGCTTTGACAAAAATGAAATTATCGCAATAGCAAAAAAAATAAAAACCTATGAACTTGCCCAGAACATAAGGTGCCCCTTTGTTCCAAAGCACCCGGCAACAAAAGCAAGCCTTGAAAGAGTCCAGAAACAGGAGTCAAAAATAAACATAGAAACAGCAGCAGATGCAAAACCAATGCAAATAAAGTAAAATGCTCGAAGAAAAACACTACAAAGAGATTCTAAATGAGCTTGATTCATGCAAAAGGCCAATCTTCTTCTTTGACGACGACCCTGACGGCCTGTGCTCATTCCTTCTTCTTTACAGGCATATCCGCGAGGGCAAGGGCGTTGTTGTCAAGAGCAGCCCCGAGCTCAAGCCATTGTTTGCAAGAACAGTAGCAGATTACATGCCTGACAGGATATTCATACTTGACAAGCCCCTTGTAAGCCCGGATTTCATTGCCCAGGCAAAAGCCCCGATAATCTGGATAGACCACCACGAGATTGCAGAAAAGCCGAATGTAAAATACTACAACTCAAGGCACAACGGCTCTGGGGAGCCGGTTTCAGCAATATGCTACCGGGCTGTAAAAAAAGACCTCTGGATGGCAATGTGCGGCTCAGTCGGCGACTGGTTTATCCCTGATTTTGCAGAAGAATTCACAAAACAATACCCTGACCTTCTTCCGGAAAAAACAACAAGCCCGGAAAAAGCACTTTTCGAGACAAAGCTCGGCCGCATAGTGAAGATATTCTCATTTATCCTAAAAGGTAACACAAAAGACATACTCTCATGCATCAAGATACTCACAAGAATAAGCAGCCCGTACGAACTTCTCAGCCCAGAAACCCCAAACGCAAAATACATCATAAAGAAATTTGAAAAAACCGAGGCAGAATACAACTCTCTTTTGAAACTTGCAGCAGCAAAAAAAACCAGCAGCAAGCTGCTTCTTTTCAGCTACTCAACCAGAAACACAAGCTTTACAAGCGACCTCTCAAACGAGCTTCTTTACATGTTCCCTGAAAAGCTCATAA
>PWVO01000211.1 GCA_003561825.1 Candidatus Woesearchaeota archaeon
AAGCAGGTTATAGGTTTCCTGGCAGAGATGAAACTGTTTGTTAAGCCTATGCTTATGCTTATTAGAAGGATAAATGCGGTATCTATACATTTTATTGTGGGCCATATGGTTTCTTATATCCTTGTACTGTATAAATTTTATGAAGGAATGTCCAGTGTCCAGTGCCAATTCATCTCAGGCCTTAAAACCCGGAGATTTCTTGGCAGGTTTATTAAATCTTTGGCGCAAATATTTCTTTTTCGTAGAAGTAGAATTCATTTCCCTTTTTGTAGTTTTTATTTTTACAAAATTCCTGCATTATTTTATTGCTTGTTCGAACTAGTGCAATAATTGTTTTAATATCATGCTTTTTGCAATGCTCTTCATAATACTGATACAGTTTTGTACCAATCCCCTTTGACCTGCAATCACGCAATACTACAAAATCTACAAAAAAGGAATATTTTTTCTGGTCCCATATTTCTGCAATTAAAAGACCTACAATCCTGCTATCCTCTTCAGCCACAACAACAAAATTCAGATTTTTATCTTTGATACAATCAATGATATAATCCTCAGAATAGATTGCATCAATTTCTCCACAACCCTGCAATTCTGGTGTCTTGATCAGCAGACTTAATATTTCTTTTGCATCTTCTAATTTTGCGCTTCTTAATTTCATTGAAAACACTATTTCTGGCTTTTGCTTAATCTTTTTTAGGGATGGCCACCTTGTTACGATACAAAATATAGCCTATAGAAACAATGAACAGAACTATTGAGAAAATCAAAGTATAGATTATTGCAGGATACTGGCCTCCAAAGCCTACTTCTGATGCATGCTTGGCCCAAATCCCTATATAAGCCCAGACAAAGACCAGGCCATATGCAATACTATGGTCTTTAAGCATTCTCCATATGCCTATGGCTGCTCCAATCAGGAGAACCAGGATTGTCCAAACCTGGCTGGAGATTCCGAAACCTCCCCAGTTTATGCTGACCAGAAAAACGGTTACATTGGCAATTGTGGCTACTGTAATCCATCCGAAATATATGCTGAAAGGGAGTGCAATAAAGAAATATTCCTTTGGGGAAAGCTTCTCTTTGGCCAATAATGATGCTATTTTTATTAGAAAATACAGCATTGCAATGATAAGCAATAGTGAGAGCCAGATTATCTGGTAATGCCATGCAAATATCCAAAAGAAGTTAGCCACTGAAGTTATGATGAAATAAATGCTGATTTTATCAAGCAGCTTGCTCTTGGCCTTGCCTTTGCGGAAAAGCCCAAGATAATAAAGGGTATATGCTCCTAATAGCAGATAAATAATGCCCCAGATTGAGAAAGTAAACCCTGCTGGGGCAAACAAGTTGGGATACATGTCAGAAACTTCACCGGGAGTTATGTTGTTTATTGGAATGTAATTGGCAAGAAAATTAACAATTATCATTGCCGCAAAGGTAAAAGCAGCTAAAATCTTAATGAGAGTTGAATTCATAATTTATATCTTGTTTTCTTAGTTTATATATCTTTTTGTTTCCTGGTTTTTTCTTAAGAGGAATATGCCTGTTTCTTCATAGTTACTACAGAAATGATATGCAAAGTAAAGTTTTTTGCTTGCATAACATAAGATTTATATAATCTTTTATATAGATAATCAATTGAGGTGAAAAAATGAGTTTAAAAAAATGGAGTGATTCTAAGATAAAGAAAATGAATTGTGCTGATATACAGCTGATAAAGCTTAGCTCAATGGCATTTATACTTATGGTTGCAAGGCTTTGGGAGCCGCTGCTCAGCCTTGAGTGGTATTGGTATGCACTGGTCTTTGTTTTGGCAGCACTAAAGCCCATTATTAAAGTTATCAGGAAATAGAACTGAACCATAAATTTTTATGGTTTTATTTTCTTCTGAATTATCTCTTTTGTCCTGCCTGGATGGGCCTTTCCTCTTGTCAGCCTCATGACCTGGCCTACCAGAAAATTAAGAGCCTCCTGCTTTCCTGACTTAAAGTCATCAACAACCTTAGGATTCTCTGAAATGACCTGATCACAGAACTTCTCAATGCTGTCATCTCCAGACATCATCTCTAGGCCCTGATCAGAAATGTGCTTCCTGACATCAAAGTGCTTTTCAGAAAGATCCTCAAGCAGTTTTTTTGCAGTTTTTTCTGTTATTTTTTTCTGCTCAACAAGAGCCAGAAGATCTGAAAGAGTCTCGGCATTTATTCCTGTGTCCTCAAGCTCTTTTTTAGTGTAATTAAGAACTCTCAGAACCTCAAACCTTACCCATCTTGCAGCATTCTCAGGGCTGGCTTTTTTTGCAGCTTTCTCAAACATCTCAGCAAGCCTCAGGTCAGAGCATATGACAAAAGCATCCTCTTTCTTTATCTTATAGTCTGAGACAAGCCTTTTCATCTTTATGTCAGGCCTCTCAGGCAGCTTTGCTTTGATGCTTTCAATCATATCATCTTCAACAATAACAGCAGGCAGATCCGGCTCGGGTATAAACATGTAGTCCTCAGCCTGCTCCTTGGATCTCATGAAGACAGTAATGCCTTTTTTCTCGTCAAAGGCCCTTGTGTGCTGCTGCATTTTTTTTCCTTCAGAAACCTCCTGGCTCTGCCTTGAGGTTTCGTATTCAATTGCCTTTACTATGCTCTTAAATGAATTGATGTTTTTAACCTCGACTCTGTTGAAGTCAGGGGCAACAGAAACATTTGTGTCAGCTTTTATGCCTGCATTCTTGTCAATGGCCTTTATGTAGTCAAGCATTGTAATAAGGCTTTTCAGCCATTGCCTTGCCTGGTCAGCAGACTTAAAGTCTGGATCAGTTACAATCTCAACAAGCGGAAGCCCAGAGCGGTTGTAGTCAACCTTTCCTGTAACTGGATCCCATCTTGCAGGGTCTTCCTCAATATGAACCTCTGTTATTCCAATTCCTAGAAAACTGCCTTTAACACCAACAGGGCTTGCATAAGACCCGGACATAGTGCGCTGGAATCCTGAAGGCAGGTCAGGCCATGAGTAATGCTTTCTCTGGAAAAGAAGCCTTTTGTTTATTTTGCATCCCAGCATCAGTCCTATTGCTATGATCTTCTCAACTGCCTGCTTATTGGGAAGCATTGGCTTTGAGCCGGGCATTGCTGTGCATATTGGGCAGATGTTTGTATTTGGCTCTGCATTTTCCTCAATCTTGCAGTTGCAGAAAAGCTTGGCCTTATTGTCAACATGTATATAGCCGTGTATTTCCAGCCCGCATTTTATCTCAGTCATGGCCAGAATCAACACTATTTATTATATATAACTTCCGATTTAAAACAGCTTTATTCCGTGCTTTAATATCTCTTTGGCAAGGCCATGTTTTTTCCTGCTTATCTGTTCTTTTGTAAGAATAAAACACTGCACTTTCCTATTAAACTTAGTAGACAATCTATTGCATAATGAGTTTACTGCCATGTCCTTTGGTGGGGTTTTTTGCTCTGCAACAACTGCAAAATCAATATCAGAATCTTCGCGATATGTTCCTTTTGCAACACTTCCAAACAAATATGCTTCAATAACATCAGCAGAATCTAAGACCTCCCTTGAAAACTCACGGGCAATACTGCTGAAATTATATGGAAGATGATTTAGGTCCTGCCTTTCTTTTTTAAGAAGATTAATAATATCATCTATATATTTGCTTTCTCTGTTAAGCTTATAAACAGCTAATCCCAATTGTTTCTTGCTTTTTGTAAGAATACCAAAAGCAGAAAGCCTTTTTAATGCAAAAGAGAGTGCTTTGTTGCCTAATTTTGTATGCTCCTTTAATTCCTGCCTTGTGAATCCTGCTCCAGGAGACTCACCATAAAGCAATAATACTCTCCATGCAGATTTGCTCCCAAAACAAATATCCAAAAGCATTATAACAGCCCCTCTATTATCTTTATGTAAGGTGTCATAAAATTGTCAAAGAAGTATTGGGCAGCCTGCATAAGCTCAATCTTTGATTTTCCTGCTTTTGAGATATCATAATATTGTGTCTTTGATCTCTCATCCCTTCCTTTTGAGAGAAGCTGAGGGACAATCCATATGCTTGAGGAAGTTATTGCATCATACTCTTCTTTTGCTTTTTTCAGCAAAGGTATTAATCTTTCAGCTTCCTGCTTTACATATTTTGAGATGAAAAATAAGGTTTGAGCGTGCACATCCTGGCAGCTGATCTTAATGTTATGCACTTTTGCCAGATAAAGTTTGCTTATATTATGCATTGCATAATAAGCCATAATAATTGACCATCTTGGTGATTCTGTAAGAATTTTGCCGGATATTTCCATGTCTTCTTTATAGGCACTCTTGTGAAAATCAATCCACCTCTGGGCTTCTTCTGTTGTTAATCTTATTTCTTTGAATATTTCCTTAGATTTTTCAGGCATTATATATTACACCAAAGTGTAATAAAGTACAGCTAATATATAAAGATTTCCACTTTTCTGTATTTTTTTGTACACTTTTGTGTATTAATCAGGGTGTTCGCCTTATCATGGTTCTTGGGAAGGGGATTGCATCTTTGATATTGTCAAGGCCGCAAATCCATGCAATAACTCTTTCAACTCCCAGGCCGTATCCAGAATGAGGGACAGAGCCGTATTTTCTTGTGTCAAAATACCATTGATACTTCTCTGGGTTTTCGCCCTGCTTTATGAGGGCTTTTTTCATTGCCTCAGTGTCAAGCTCTCTTTCGCTTCCTCCTATAATCTCTCCATAGCCCTCTGGAGCAATAAAGTCAAAGCATAGTGCAGTTCCTGGGTTTTTAGGGTCTTCAGGCTTGTAAAAGGCCATTATTTCTTTAGGGTAATTTGTTATAACAACTGGCTGGTCAAAATTTTTCATTATCTCGTCTTCTTCAATTGTTCTTAGGTCTTTTCCCCATGCAACCTCAATGCCCTGTTTTTTAAGCAGGTCAAGTGCCTGTGTGTAAGTCATTCTTTTAAATGGGGCTGATACTTTTTTGAGTTTTTCAATGTCTCTTCCAAGAAAATTGAGCTCTTCAGAGTTTTTTTCAATAACCTCTTTTATGATAAAGCATACAAGTTCTTCGCTGTTTTTAATCATGTCATCCATTCTGTGCCATGCTGCTTCTGTTTCAGCCATCCAGAACTCAGAAAGGTGCCTTGAGGTTTTTGATTTCTCAGCCCTGAAGCATGGGCCTATTGTAAATATTTTCTCAAGAGAATATATCATTGCCTCAGCATAAAGCTGCCATGACTGGGTTAAGTACATTATGTCATCAAAATACTTTACTTCAAAAAGGGTTGATCCGCCTTCGCAGCTGTTTGGTGTAAAAACAGGGCTGTGCATCTCATAAAAGCCATTCTGGGAATAATATTTCCTTATTGCGCTGAAAACTGTTGACCTTATTTTCATTATTGATGAAAGTTTTCTTGATCTTAGCCATAAGTGCCTGTTGTCAAGAAGAAACTCAGTGCTGTGGTCTTTTGTGATAGGGAAGGTGTCACTCTCGCCGATTATATTAATCTCAGACACAGAGATCTCAAAGCCGGTCGGGGCTCTTTTTTCCTCTTTTATCTGGCCTTTAATCTCAAGAGAGCACTCTACAGAGGCTTTTAATGCAGCTTCCCAGGCTTGATCTGAGACATTTGCTTTCTCAACAACGCATTGTATAATATTGCCTGAGTCTCTCAGGACAATAAATGCAAGGTTGTTGCTGCTTCTGGCCCTGTAGCACCATCCTCTTATCATTACTTCTCCTGATGATTTTTCCATGGCCTGTTTTATGCTTATGAATTTCATTTTAAGTTCTTTTGGATTATATTGCTTTTATTTATATTATTTTTTAATTAAATTGGGAAAGATATTTAATTATATGCCTTAAACATGCTTAATATGTTTAAGATTGAGCAAGAAGATAATAAGAGCATGGCAAGGGCAGGAGTATTTAAGACAGCTCACAGCAAAGTCCAGACTCCTTTTTTTATGCCTGTTGCAACAAGGGCTACTGGGAAGTTCATAGGATCTTTTGACTATAATGAGATAGGGGCAAATGCTATTATTGCAAATGCTTTTATTCTTTCTCTGAGACCAGGGGCTGATGTTATAGAAAATGCCGGGGGGCTGCATAATTTCATGAATTTCCAGAAAACAATTTTTACAGACTGCGGCGGGTTCCAGATGCTCAGAGAGAGCTTTTTGCAGGGATCTACAAAAAAGGGGATTCATTTTGCTAACCCTTTTGACAGCTCTAAGGTTTTGATAACGCCTGAAAAGATTATGGATATAGAGCAAAAGATCTCTTCTGATGTTGCAATGGTACTTGATGATGTCTCGCCTTATGGGGCAAGCTATGATGCTTTTGCTAACTCGCTTAAGAACACAAAGAAATGGGCAGAGGAGTGCAAAAAGATCCACAGCAGCAGCAGGCAGCATCTTTTTGGCATTGT
>PWVO01000143.1 GCA_003561825.1 Candidatus Woesearchaeota archaeon
CTAATTTCTAATGTATTCTTTTATAACATCAATGTAATTACGGTTGCCGCTTTCTTTTATTTTTGAGGCATGTAGCATTGTGCTGACAGCAGGGATCCAGCTTTTTTTAACTTTATCTGAATCAAAACTGCAATTCAGCTGATCTTGAGAGCCTGCACCTGCTATAATATTATCATATCTTGCTTCAGGCACAATCTTTATTGTGCGAGCAACATCTCTCATTGTCAAAATATTTGAACTTTTGTGAAGCGATGCCAAGCCACCAAGACCCAGATTTGAACCAAAATCACTCATAAATTCCTGTCCTCCTCTGGTATAGTTTCCATCTGGACTGAGAATCCCAATCCCTGTGTAAATATCATCCATAATCTTTTGTTTTCCGATTAAGGTTGCATTTGAAGTGTCAATTCCATAAATCTCACGATCTCTGTCTTCAGCTAAACCCAGGACAATATGGTCCAGGCATTTTCTTAATTCTCTTTCTTGCTCTTCTGGTTTCTTTTTATTAATCTCTCTTTTTATCTCTCCGAGATTCCTTCCACCTACCCATTCAGTAAACTTCTCCATCATTAAAAGCTGGGTCTGTTCATGGTAATCAGATAAGGCTCGCTCTCTATCTCTAAGTTGTTTATAAGTTGTAGCAGGAACATTTGGCAATATTGGCATTTTTACCTCCTTGTATATTTTTTATTTAAAAATAAAAACCATTCCTTTTTAGATTATTCTTTACAAATATATAAATCTTTCGGTTTTGTAACCCCTAATAAGTGACACTAAGAGGTTACAACACAAGGTAAGGCCATTTAAAGCCCTATACACCATTTAAAAAAGACCTAATCTAAGCCGAAAATCTTCCGCATCTTTTTAAAAACCTTTATATATCTTTGTTTAATAGCAGTTAATAAGGCCTTTTTTGTTTAATTTACCCTTTTACACTTTCAGGAGGAATCTTAAATGCCAAAAAAATCAAATAAGCACTATAAAAAATCCAAAAATGACAATAATAAAAAAAAGAAAGACCAGGAATCCATAGACTATTTCAAAGAGATGGAGAGCAAGCTTCCGAAAGAGGCGCAGGAAAAGCTCAAGAAAATCAAGTCGCAGCTTGATGAATTCAAGAAGCAGGTTCTGAAAAAATTTGAGAATTACATAATGGGCATTGCACTCCTCCCGCCCAAAAAGCCGGAAAAAGACGAAAAGCCCTCAGAGGCAGTCAATGTCCTTGTTCTTGTTGATGACTCAGACAGCAAAAGAATGTCAAAAGAAGAGCTTAATACAAAGCTGTCCTCAATAATAAACCAGATAGCAAAAGACATTGACAAAAACCTTGATCCCCAGACAATGATTATATCAGACCTCTGGCAGAGTTGTTTTGACGCAAAATACGACCTTCTGGAAACAATAGCCCTCTCAGCCCCGGTTTATGACAAAGGCATGCTCTCAGCAATAAAAATAGCTGAAGTCCACAAGACAATGGCCATAAAGAAGTTTGAAAAGTACATAGTATGCTATGTGCTTGCAGGCTCTTTAGTCCAGGGAAAAGCAACCCCTGAGTCAGACATTGATGTATTCATAGTCATAGACGACACAGATGTAAAAAAAATGACAAGAGCAGAGCTTAAAGACAAGCTCAGGGCAATAATAATAGACATGGGGCTTCAGGCAGGCCAGATGACCGGGATAAAAAACAAACTCAACATCCAGGTCTATATCCTTACAGACTTCTGGGACAACATCAAGGAAGCAAACCCCATAATATTTACTTTCTTAAGAGACGGAATCCCATTTTATGACAGGGGAATATTCATGCCCTGGAAGCAGCTCCTTAAGATGGGAAAAATCAAGCCCTCTGCCGAGGCAATTGACATGTACATGCACAGCGGGGAGCAGATGCTCAAGCAGATAAAAATGAAAATAAGGGACATAGGCATGGAAGACACCTTTTACGCAATCCTTACACCTTCGCAGGCAGCGCTTATGATGTACGGAATACCCCCTCCCACGCCAAAGGAGACCCCTGAAGTTATGCGTGAAATCTTCGTGAAAAAAGAAAAGATGCTTGAGGACAAATACGTAAAGCTTCTCGAGGCAAACATAAAAGCCAGGAAAGAGCTTGAGCACGGCACAAAAAAAGAGCTTTCAGGAAAAGAGCTTGACGAGCTTTCCCAGAATGCAGAGGACTATCTTAAAAGAATAAAAAAGCTTTTCAGCCAGATTGAGAAAATAAAGGAAAAAGACTCAATGCTGCACATATATGACACAGTCGTGACAATAACAAGAGACATCCTTAAGATGGAGGGTGTTGAAAAATCAGAAGACCAGGACATCCTTTGCCTATTTGAGCAGGAAATCATATGCAAAGGCAAGATCCCTGCAAAATTTCTCAGGGTTCTTGACTCTATAATAAAAGCCAAAAAAGAGTTTGAAGAGAAAAAAACATCAAAACTTGACTCAGAGAAAATCAAGAAGCATGCCCAGGAATTCATCAAATTCATGGTAGAGTATATACAGAGAAAAAGAGGCTATGAGCTTGAGAGAGCCAGAATAAGGCTTAAGTACGGCAACAAGTACGGAGAGGTTCTTCTTCTGGGAAAAACCGCTTACATTGTGCACGACATAGACCAGGAGCAAAAGAAAATCTCAAAAGCAGAGATAAAGGACGACGGCTCACTTGGAACAGTAAAAGACAGCTCCCTTGAGGATCTTGAGAAAGACCTTGCAAAAATTGAGCTCTTCTCAAAAGTCTTTATAAAAGAGCCAATCTTTGAGGACATGAAGCGCCTCTTTGGCAGAAATGTAGAGATACTCATAAACAGATAAGATATGAACCATATCTCTTAAAATATATTTTATATTTTCAATTAATTTATTAATTCTTGGCTCTAAGCTTATAGTCTGTTCAGGAGGTGCTGAAAATAGCATACAAGACAGGATACAAAGTATGTGACGCAATGACAAGAAACCCAGTAAGCATCAGCCCAGGCTCGACAATCTATCAGTGCGCTATTAAGATGAAAGAAAAGCACATCGGAGGGCTTGTTGTCACAGAGGGGAAATCCCTTCTCGGCTTTATCTCAGACAGGGACATTGTGAGAAAAGTAATAGCAGAAAAAAAAGACCCCTCTTCAGCTAATGCGTCGGAGATAATGGCAAAAAACCTCGTTACAATCTCTCCTGAAGCAGACATCTATGATGCCTTAATCAAGATGCGGGACACGGATGTAAGGCACCTTCCAGTAATGAGCAGCGGCAATATGGTCGGCATTATAACACTGAAAGACATACTCAAGATACAGCCCCAGCTTTTCGAGCTGGTTGTTGAAAAATACGAGCTAAGAGAGGAGTCAAGAAAGCCAGTATTAATGGGCCCTGTATCAGAAGGCCTTTGCGAGGGGTGCGGGTTTCCTTCGAGAAATCTCAGGGAAATAGAGGGATGCTTCCTCTGCACGAGATGCGCCAGAAAAGTTTAGAAACATTTAAATATATTCCACCTTTCTTTTTGCATCATCCTGCGGGGGTAGCAAAGCCTGGTCAAATGCGCAGGACTTAAGATGCATTTAAGAAAGTGAGAAATCCTGTCTCTTAGTGAGTCCGTGGGTTCGAATCCCACCCCCCGCATTAAAATTTTTTGGTGATGAAAAATGAGACAAGAAAAAATAATATCAGGACAGCATTATCTTAAGGCATTTGCAGCTTTATTTGCCATCTCTTTTTTATTTGCATTTCTGCCAGCCAGTTCAGCAGAATCAGAATGGGACAGGTTTTCAGAGCAGCAAATCCTTTTAATAGAGGATCCAGCAGAAAACCCCGAAGATGCCCCTCAGGATCATTCTCCGGAATGCGAAGAGGACCCTGACTGCATGGAAGACGAATATTGCGACACAGAGGCAGGGGAATGCAGCCCCCTTGATTGCCCAGATAACTATATTGCACTTAATCATACATGCGTCTTGAACATTCCAAAGCAGATAGTTGTTATAAACTGGGGCAATGTAGCTTTGTTTTTAGTTGGCATACTTGTTTTGATCCTGCTGTTCTTCTTCTTCTTCGGCAAAAAAGAAGATTCAATGCACGAGGAGATTAGCGAAAGCCCTGAAACCAGGCACAAGCCAGAAGAAGGCCAAAGCAGGCCAGAAGAGCATGATCACAAAAAGCATGAAAAGGAATTGGAGCAGGAAAAGCCAGACAAAGAAAGCCATGATTCAGCTGATGCTAAGAAAAAGCCAGACATTGAGAAAAAAGAGGCAGCGCATGCCCCTAAGAGATCAAAAGAACAGGCAGAAAAGCCCAGCTCTGATAAGCTCCATAAAAAAGAATCTGTAAAGACAAAGGAAAAGCCTTCCCACGAGGCCAAGGCATCTGCCAAGCCTTCTTCTTCAGCTTTGCCTAAAGAAAAGAAAAAGCATAGCTCAGTAATTGAGAGTGAAAAGCCTGCAAAGAAGTATAAAAAGGCAAAAAAAGACATAGATTTAAATAAGCCAATATTTTCCGGAAAAGAGACAGTAAGCATGTCCAGTGAGCCAGACTATGGATATGACTTTGAGATTAAGAACTACAGTGACGATGAAGACTTTGACGAGAAAGACACAATATGATTTTTGCCCCGGTGGCTTAGTGGCATAGCGCCACCTTGGTAAGGTGGAGGTCGCGAGTTCAACTCTCGCTCGGGGCTTTCCATAACATTTAAATATTTCCTCTAAAATATTCATTCTTGAGGGCTTGTGATCTAGTGGCTATGATGTCACCTTGACGATAGCAATATCAAAATGGTGAATATCCCCGGTTCGAGTCCGGGCAGGCCCATCCAAAGAGGTGAAAAATATCAGCCAGCTGAAAAAAGACTTCCAGAAATACATTCTGCTAATATGCTTTGCATTAGCAGCCCTTTTGGCTTATCTTGTTGTAAGACCTTACCTGATAGTTATCCTCACAAGCATTATAATCGCTTACATATTTTATCCTGTTTATCTTTGGCTTTACCGGAAAGTAAAAGTAAAGAACATCGCAGCACTGATAGTTCTTCTGATAGTTATCATTATTGTTGCTGTCCCGGTTTTTGTGATAGCAAACGCTCTTATAAGAGAGGTAACAAGCCTCTATGTCAGCTACAGGCAGAGCATTGCCGAAGGCGCTCTTCTTGAAACAGGGGAAGTGAGCATCCTCGATACCATAAACATATACTTATCAGGGATTTTAAGCGAGGCATATATAGCAAGATCAGTGGAAAATTTTTCATCAGCAATAATCTCAAAAGTTTCAGGTTTTGTGATGTCAGTGCCGAAAATGCTTTTCAATTTCTTTATAGTGCTTTTCCTTGTTTTCTTTATGCTTAAAGACGGGCAACAAGCGCTTCTGAAACTCAAGGATTACCTTCCCCTGAAAAAAAATTACAATGAAAAAATCTCGCACAAGCTGAGCAGCACAACCAGAGCAATAATATTCGGCCATTTCCTTACAGCTGTGATCCAGGGAATATGCGCGACTATCGGCTTTTACATCTTTGGCGTTACATCTCCATTGTTCTGGGGGCTTGTAACAACAGTAGCCTGCATGATACCATTTGTAGGGGCGCCGGTTGTATGGATACCATTAGGACTAGTACGCATAATTACCGGCATAGCAGCATCCCATACACCAGACATCTTTATCGGGATAGGCATCCTGATTTACGGCGCAGTTGTAATCTCAACAATAGATGACATAGTAAAGCCGAAAATCATCGGAAGCCAGGCAAAGGTCCATCCTGCAGTAATCCTTATCGGAGTTTTGGGTGGGATATCACTTTTTGGTGTTATTGGGATTGTTGCAGGGCCCCTTGTTCTTTCAGTATTTGCAGCATTTGCAGAGATATACAAAATGGAGACTGAATAAAAATGAAGCTTAAAGTATTAGACATAGATGTAGCCACAGGCTTTCCGCTTATAGCAATAATAAATGAGTCAGACGCAAGAAAGCTTGACCTTCATTATGATGACAGGGTCAAGATAAAAAAAGGCAGCAAAAGCACTGTTGCGCTTATCAACATTTCAGAGTCATCTAAGACAGTGCCTCCTGGAAGAATAGGCTTCTGCGAAGAAGTTCTTGAGAAGCTCAATTCAAAATCTGGCGACATAGTTGATGTAAGCCTTGCGCGCAAGCCATACTCAGTTAATCACATAAAGAAAAAGCTCAAAGGAGGCAGGCTTAATTATGATGAGATGCTTGAGATTGTTGAGGACATTATCAGAAACAAGCTGAGCAGTGTTGAGATAACTTATTTTGTATCAGCATGCTACCTTAATGAGCTTGACATGAAAGAGACAATAGCACTCACAAAAGCAATGATAAACACAGGCCAGACACTCAAATTCAGGTCTTACCCTGTTGCTGACAAGCACTGCATAGGCGGAGTTGC
>PWVO01000023.1 GCA_003561825.1 Candidatus Woesearchaeota archaeon
AAACACCGCCATATGGCCTCTCTGGCCTTTTCTTTGTTTTTGCCATGTTTTTCATCTTTACAGGCATCTCTCTCGGCACTCCGCTGAGCTCTTTCCTGCACATTGAGCATATAGCTTTAGCTGGCTTTCGCTCCTTGTAGTGTATCTTTACATTATTCCCCGGGAGCTTTGTGTAAACTCTCCTTAAAGACCTTGACTTGTGCTTGCCTGCTGGCATTTTTAACCTCTAGTATTATTATCATGGGGTAAAACCCCTTGTTTAAAAAGCTTTTGGGAAGCCTAAACCACCTTAAGTGCTTTCCTGAGCACTGTGCTGAATATCATTGAGAATATGATATAAGCCCATATCCAGCCAATGCCAAATGGCCTGAATAGCTCATTGTCAATCCTTATTGTTCTTAATCCTGAATCATCATTTATTTTTGTCTCAGGCCTCTCAAATTCCTGGCCTTCTGTTATTATAAGGCTCTTGCTGTAATCCCTGCCTTCAAAAGAAAAGGTGAGCACATAATTTCCTTCTGGACCCCGCATCCTGAAAACTGCTTTTCCAACCCAGTTTGTGCCAAGAAATCTCTGCACACCTATTCTCTCAATCTCAAGTGTCTCCCTGCTAATGAATTCAATCTTATCTTCTGGATATGCCTCAATTGAGACATCTTTGCCTGCAGCCTCTTCATCAAAAGTAAGTGTTACAGTGAATTCCTCCCCTGGAGCAATGGGCATGTACATGCTTGCATTGAGCCAGCCAAATATTATAATTAAAGGCAAAAATGTGTAAAGCAGTGGCTTGAATGAGTGCCTCATGAACTCAAAGTTTTTTTCCATTGCCTTTTTCTGTATCTGCATCACTTTCTTGGGATCGTCCTTGATTGAGCGCATCTCCTTGTTGTAACTGTTAAGCTCTTCTTTAAGGGCCTTCATTGCTTTCTGGTTGCTTGTGTATTTGTGGATAATTGTTGTAAAAACTGTTATTATCAAGGCAATTATCATCAGACCGAGAACAGGATGAAGCCTGATAATTGGCAGAAAAACCGGGTCAAGTATTGACTGGAGCATTTACTCCCCTCCCATGAACTTTCTCATCATGGGGTTCATGTCCATCATGTGCTGCTTGGAGATATCCTCATAAAGCCTGTAGATAATCATCACTGCGAGAAGAATTCCTGTGCCGCTTACAAGCGCTCCTGTAAGGTCAGCTATTGAAGCAAGAAATCCTATTGCTATTGCACCCATTATTGTAAGAGGGTGAATATACCTGTTCAGCAAGTGCTCAAGTATTCTCTCGTCTTTCCTAAAGCCTGGAATCTGGAGCCCAGAGGCCATTATCTGCCTGGCCTGGCTTCTTGCATCCATGCCTGCTGTCTGCACCCAGAATACTGAAAAGATAACACAACCCAAAATCATTATAAGCATGTATATAAGGGCCTGGCCTATGTCAGAAGGCACTACATTTCCTGCAACGATTCTTCCTACTATGTTAGGGGCATTGATCCATGCAACAAGCCCTGACTGGGGCACACCATTTGAGAATGTTCCGAGTATAGGCCATCCCCTGCTTTCAAGAAGAGTGGCAAAAAGCTGTATGTTTGCCATTAATGCTGAAACAAGTATAACTGGAATTACACCTGTGTACATAAATGAAAGGGGCCACCTTATTCCATATCCACGCACCCTGCCGAAGCTTAATGGGATTTCAATTTTCATTGCCTGGGCATAAACTGCAATTGCAAATACAACAGCTGTAGCAATTATTGCAGCAACCATAAGGCCTGCTGTGCCCGGCTCACCTGCTGCAAGTGCCTGGAAAAATGCAGGTATTGCCCCAACTGAAAACTCTGTGCCTGCAACCTTTACTGGAGACAGTGCCCTTACAAAAAGGCTCTGGCTTACTCCTGCTGCAATAAACAGCGAAATTCCTGAGCCAAAGCCCCATTTTGTTACAACTTCATCCATAAAAAGTATTATCAGGCCGCCGAGGAAAAGCTGGAATATCAATATCAGCTGAAGCTGCATGTACACTGCTGTTCCTGCAAGCTCAGGAGGAGGGGCAAGCCCGCCCATTACAACAAATATAGCTGCCTCTACTATTATTATTATAATTGAAAGCAGCTTCTGTATGCCCTGAAAGCGCCTTTTGCCCTCGTGTGTCGTAAGATCCATTTTCAGGATCCCTGATCCATTCAAGAGCTGAAGTATGATGGATGCTGTGACTATTGGGCCTATGCCAAGAGAAACAATTGAGCCAAAGTTAGCTGCAAGAACTGTTGAAAGGTACTCAAACTGCTCAAGAGCATTATGGCCAAGCCCGAAAAGGGGGATTGCGCCCAATATGAAAAAAAGAACAAGGACTATGATTGTCCACTTCAGCTTCTCCTTAAAAGGAAGCCTTTTCTGGGTAGGCCCTGATACCTCAGGCAGGTTGTATATTATGTTATCGACCAATGACATTTTGAAGTTCAGCTTTGTTTTGTTTTTTGCTGCTCAATCAGATTTTTGTCCTCAAATAAAACAGAGCCTCCTGCTTTTTCTATTTTCTCAACTGCTTTTTTTGAAGCGAGCCTGCACTTAATGTTGAGCTTTTTTTCTGTTTTTCCTGATCCGAGCAGCTTGTTAAAACCTAGTTTTGCAAGATCTATTGAATATGATTCTCCGGATTTTTCAATAAGTTTCTGCGATATATATTTATCAATGTTCTGGTCAATTATGCCGATGTTTACAGGAAGTGCTTTAATTTTAACTCCGTGCATCTTAAATCCGTGCCTGCCGAAATACTTTCTGTCTTTCCATATGGAAGGCTTTTTTGCATCTCCTCTCTTGCCTGTTCCGGCCATGCCTCTTCCTCCCCTGGAGCCGGCGCCCCTGTGCTTTTTCATTGCACCCCAGCCGTGGGTTTTTGATCCCCTAAGCTTCCTGCATTTTTTTGTTCTGTTAGTTATCATTTTATGTTCCTTCAATTTTTTCAAAGAACTCTTCAGCTGCTTTAAAATATTTTTCCCCAAATTCTCTTCCGCTTCTGGTCTGTAAATCATTATAAGCAGCAAAAGCAGAGTCTTTAGCACCTTCAATTGAGTCCAAAAAATCTTTTCCGCTCTTTGTCCTTAGATAAATTAATTTTGCAATACCAAACGGAGAAAACAAGTCAATCATGTCTGCATCATAGATGATTTTTGCTTCTTTCGCGTTTGGTCTTGGGAAGTCAAAAGTCCTTCCAACTTTTTTTAATTCTGATAACCAAAATTTGCATGGCGGTCCCATGTGGGCTTCAATAATATGGCATATCTCTTTAGTTTTTTGGGTATCAGCTTGTAGTTTATTTAATAAATCCTCTGCAATTTTAACACCCAAACTATGATGATTTATTGGAGTGCTATTTTTATCTGATTTTCCTATGTCATGGAGCCATGCTGCAATTTCAACAACCTCTTTGTCTGCTCCTTCTTTTTCTGCCAAAGCTAAAGCTATTTTAACAACATTTTTAGTATGCATATAATTTAATTCATCTAAATTTTTTCTTGCAAATTCTTTAATTTGTTTAATATCAATCATTCAAACCATCCTTTTGATGAGGTCATTTATTTTTTCTTTCCTGTTGCCAAGGGCCCCTCCAACTGAGAAAGGCGTCTTGATTCCTTTTCTCTCAAAACCTCCTTTTGGAGGACTTAGCCGGAAATGCCTTTTGTATTTTTTATTGCCATAAGTTATGAATCTATTGTACTTGATTTTCTCTTTGCTGTCCTGCTCCCTGCCTTTGTAGGCCTGGCCTCTCTTCTCGATAAGCATCTTATATGTCTCAGGGTCTATCTCACCCCAGGTTACATAATCTTTCACCTTTCTTATCATGCCAAGCTGGGAGCTGTCTATCACAGCGCAGTAATTGCTTCTGTAAAGGCAAAGCATTGACAGAGTGTCCTTTATTCCTTTTTCTATTCCAGTCACACCCCTTAGCCTGATTACTGCAAGGGGCTTTGATTCTTTTTTCTGGTCCCTCATTTTTCTCTGCCTCTTCAGCTGCCTGTGGCTTTTTTTCTGGCGCAACTGCCTCTTCTGCCTTTATTTTTCTTTTGATTGAAGCTATCATTCCTTCTTCTTCCTCAGGCTCTGGCTGCTCATCAGCCTGTTTTGTTTTTAAAGCTCCGTCAAGGACCCCCATTACCTCAAAATATCTGGGGTTTACTTTTGTTGTGCTGAGCTTCTGAAGAGCATCAAAGCATGCCACAATAAGGTTTGTCTTGACTTTTGTCTGGCCTCTTGTTTTTGACCACACATCCCTTATGCCTGCCAGCGCAAGAATTTTCTGGCATTCTGACTCCACGCAAAGGCCCTTTCCCCTTGGGGCTGGCATGAGCTTTATTATGCTTGAACCGCATTTTGACTCAACTGCAAATGGGATTGTGTGCGGGTTTCCGCAGCTGCACTCCCATGATCCGCAGCCTCTCCTGATCCTGATTAAGTTAAGCTTGGCATTCCTTATGGCCTTCTCCCTGGCAGGCACTGTTTCCCTGCTCTTGCCATAGCCAATTCCTATGTAGCCGTTCTCGTTGCCAACTACTGCAAATGCAGCAAACTTTGGCTTGTTGCCCTCTCTTGTCTTTTTCTGGGTCTGCCTGAAGACACGCCTCTGGCCTCCGCCGAATTTTCCTTTTGACTGGCCTATAAGCAAAAGCTCTGTCTTTAGGTCAGGTATAAGTGTTTCAACTATCTCTGGCTCAAGTATTCTTATTCCATTGTCAATAAGATAATCAATGTCTGTAATCTCGCCGGACTTGACTTTTTTTCCTGCATCTGTCTTAGGTGTCCAGGAATCTGTGTCAAACTGCTTCTCGCCTGCCTGCCCTGAGCTGTTATCTTCTTTCTTCATTTTATTTTACCTTCATTATCTTGCTTTTTACAGCCTCGAACTGCTTTGGGATATCTTCCGGGGCTGCATGCTTGAGGCATCTTGAAAATGCCTTCTCATATTTTTCATTGCTCTCGCTTTTGAGCTTTTGAGCGTAATCTGAGATGTGCTTGCCTGTAATCCTTTCCTCAGGCGGGAATATCTCTTCTGAGCACGGAACTTTTAAACCTGCATCAACAGCTCCCTTTAGAGCAGCATATACTCTTGATCCTTTCATATGCGTGTTAAGGCCAATGTCAGCAACAGCCTCTTTGACCCCTTTTTCCATGGCTCTCTTTCCGAGGAGAAGACCTGTGAGATATGCAGAGGGAATATTTCCTCTGTTCATTGTATAGCCCATTGCAGCAAGCTCTCTTGACTTTGCTGAGGCTATCACCTTGTCTCCTTTGGGGCTGTACTCAACTGCCTGCACAGTTATGTTTGAAAGTGACTTTCTTATGACTATCCTTGGCTTCTCTGACAAAAGAAGAGCAATCCTGCTCCTGTAGTTTGTCTTTCTTTCTCTCTTCCTCTTCATACCCACTTTATGAATCTTATTCTTCGGCATTTTCAACCATGCTGTGCTCATTTATGTATATCTTGATGTGCTTTCTGCTCCTGAAAAACCCGCCCTTCACTTTTGAGTAAAGCTGCTGGTATGATTTTTTGCTTATTATTCCTTTTTCCTTAAGCTCTGTTATGAAGCTTCTCTGGAGCCTTACTTTTTTCATCCATGACTCTTTTTGCGGCTCTCTTGCAGAGTGCTTGCCTTTTTTTGACCCATGGCCTTTTCTTCTTCCCTTGGATCTCTGGACTTTTATCTTGTTTGCCCTTGCCCTTGAGACCCCTTTCTTGTTTTCTCTTGTTATTGCCTTGTCACTTATAAGCTCGCGGATGTCTTTTTTTGTTATAGCTTCCTTTATGTCTTCAAGCCTTTCTGGGTCAAAAACAATTCTCTTTCCTGAGCATTTCAGCAGCCCTGCTGAAAGCCTTTTCTGGTTTTTTAAGTCCATTTTACTGGGTCCTCTTTGTCAGAAGCCTGTCTCTTTCCTTTTTCTCCTCGTCTTTTCTCTCCTCTTCTGTTTTTTCTATTTTCTCGTCTATTGTTTTTGGCTTCTCCTTCTTTTCCTGAGACTTCTTTTTCTGCTCTTTCTTTTTCTTTGTTTTTTTCCTCTCCTGCTTTCTTTGCTCAATCTTGTCAAGAGAGTCTTTTATGAACTTCTCAGTGTCTTTGATATTGATTACCTTTATCCCTGATGAAGAGGCAAGCTTCAGCAGCTCTATCTTTTTCTTCAGCCCGATTGAGCCAGAGATAATTATTCCCTGAGTGCTTTTGTCTATGCTTTCAAGGGCTGCAGATGATTCCACCAGCACAGGCATAAGTCCAGAGCTGTCAAGAAACCTCTTATTTTTGGGGCTTCCATAGCCTACTGAAGGCATTTTCCTGTAGCCTTTCTTGCAGAGCCTCATCTTTGAATGAAGCCCTTTTGGCTTTCTCCATT
>PWVO01000063.1 GCA_003561825.1 Candidatus Woesearchaeota archaeon
TAATACCTCCATAAATTTATGTAAGTATTTACATGCTTATAAACCTTTTCATGCAAATCCGCTGATAAAGAAACATAGTTTTTCTAATTTGTTAATTATAGCTAAAAGCATAGTCGCTAACCTCTAAAGAATGTTTTTTGAGATGGCAGGAATTAAAAGAAAAAACTGCCTTAAAATACCCCAAATCTTTATAAGACTGGAGAATATCTTTGAGCCTGATGGGAATGAAAAAAGCAATATTTCTGGACAGGGACGGAACCTTAATTGAAGACAAGGGATATGAGCACAGCATAGATACTCAAAAGGTGTTTCCCAGGGTTGCTGACGGCCTAAATCTCCTAAAAGGCGATTACCTGTTCTTTATCATAACAAACCAGCCAGGCATTGGCAGGGGCTTTTACACAGAAACTGATTTCCACGAATTCAACAATCATCTTCTGCAGCACCTTAATGGCAATGGCATTAATATTGAAAAAACTTATTTCTGCCCCCATTCTGATGAATGCAGCTGCAAAAAGCCCAGCACAAAGTTCATTGATGAGATAGTCTCTGAATATTCTGTTTGCACTGAGGAATCATGGGCCATTGGGGATCACCCTTTTGATATAACTATGGGCATAAATGCTGGCTGCAGGACAGCATATCTCCTGACAGGACACGGCAGAAAGCACTTTAAAGAGCTTAAGGAAAATAACATCAGCCCGGACATTATTGAAAATAGCTTTTATTCTGCAGCAAAAAAAATCAAGAATTGGAATAAGTGATTTTAAAATTAGAGAGAAGATTTTTTCCATTCCCATATAAAAATAAAAGAAATATATTAAACTTTCCTGTTTTGTTGAGGCACACAAGCCAGCCAGGGCAGTATTTCATTTTACTGCTCTGCATTTAGCGCAAATGCCGTAAAAATTAATGTTCACAGAATCTACCTTAATTTCTTTAATCTTTTTTGCCGAATTCAGAGAGCACTCTGTAAGATCTTCTGACCTGAAGTCAATTATCCTGCTGCAGTTCCTGCATATTGCATGGTGGTGGGGCTCAAGCATTGGCTCAAACCTTGAGACTCCTTTTACATTAACCTCTCTTATAAGCCCTTTTTCTGAAAGGAACTTAAGGTTCTGGTAAACTGTTGCCTTGCTTATCCTTGTAAGCTTCTTCCTAACAGCGCCATAAACCTGCTCAACACTAGGATGCGTGTAGTTGCCCTCCAGGTAATTTAAGATCTCAATTCTCTGGTTAGTGTATTTTATTTCTGCCATAAACAAAAAAGATTATTACCTAATATTTATAATTTGCCCAAAGTTCAGTGAAGGAACTTTGAAACAAACGGGCTGTTAGTCCCATTAGGCCTCCTGAAATGCCCTGATGGCCCTTTTCCCAGAAACTCTGTAAACCATGCCTCATGCTCAATCTCCTCATTAAGTATAGCAAGAGCAAGGTCATAAGTCCTGTGGTCCTTTCCAGCAGTCATGTTGCAGATCTCAGTATAGCCTGCAACAGCGCACTGCTCAGCCTTAAGCAAAACCTCAACTATCTTCTTTACATCCTCTGGATTGCTGGGAAGGCTTGCAGGAGGGCATGCAGACATATTGTGAAACTCCACCATGCTCTCAGGAAGCTTTCCCCCAAGCTCATAGATTCTCGGCATCAGAGCCTCAAAATGGTTTCTGTCCTCTATCCTTGCATCCTCTGCAACTGCCTTTAGGCCCTCTCCGTCAAAACCAATCAGGTTTGCCCTTAATATTGTATAATAGTAGTATGTTGTAAGCTCTGCTGCTGCATTCTTTACCAGAAGCTTTACCAGCTTTTCAACATCAACGCCTGCTTTTTCAACTAATTTTTTTGCAACTTCAGCTGCCATTTTCCTTGCCTCCTTAATTTTTTAGATAATTAAAAAAGAAAAAAAACTATTTCTTCATCATAAAATATATTGTATATATTGCTGAGATTCCTACCAGCACATATACTGCGTTCTGAAGCAAAGGAACTGACCCAAGAACAGCCCTGACAAGGTCAAATTGTAAAAGACCTACAAGGCCCCAGTTCAGTCCTCCTACGATAAGCAGGATCAACGCTATCCAGTCTAATGCATTCTTTTCTGCCATTTTATCTACCTCCGTTTTTAGAATTCTTTTCTAATACTAATTATTAGGTAATACTCTTTACTATTTAAATCTTTTGTTTTTAAGCCAATCTTTCCAGAAAAATACAGGCACTTTCTTAGGTAAAATCACCACCTCATCAAGATAAAAGAATCATAAAATATCGTCTGTAAAACAAATAAGCTTAAAAACCTGGAGTCTAATTTAATACCCATGGGGGCTGTTAATAAAAAAGGGGCAAGCAGGATTGAGGTTATCTCAAAATCCCTTGACCCAAGGGCTGAAGCAATGAGAAAAAAGCTGCAGTCAAAGGGGTTTTGTGTCAGCAGCCTTCATCTTGCAGATGCCTACACAATTGACCCTGAAATTAATGTGCAGAGCCTTGATGAGATTGCAGAAAAGCTCTATAATCCTTTAACACAGCATGCAGGCATAAGCAATGCTCCTGAAAAATTTGATTTTGCTGTTGAGATATCATGCCTGCCTGGAGTTACAGACAATCCTGGATTGGCTGCAAAAGAGGCAATCTTTGACAGTTCTGAATGGCTGCCTGTTTACAGCTCAAGGATGATTTTTCTTTCAGGAAAACTTGCAAGAAAAGATGCAGATGAGATTGCTGGGATTTTTTCAAACCCATTGATACAAAAAGCATCTGTAAAAAGCTACGGGGAGTTCATAAGAGACAAAGGCATGATCCATGATGCGCCAAAGGTAATGCTTTATGAAAAACCTAATGCAAGCATTGTTGAAATAATTAATGCAGATGATGGGCAGTTAAAAGAAATAGGCAGCCATGGCATTGCAAACCCTGACGGGACAAGAAGAGGCTCTTTGTCTATGTCCCTGCTTTATATGAAGGCTGTTCAGGATTATTTCTCAGAAAAAGGAAGAAACCCAACTGATCTTGGGCTTGAATCAACATCCCAGACATGGAGCGAGCACTGCAAGCACACAATCTTTGCTGACCCAATTGATGAGATAAAAGAAGGCCTGTTCAAGACATACATAAAAGGCGCTACAGAAGTTATAAGGAAAAAGAAAGGCAGCAAGGACTTCTGTGTTTCTGTTTTTACAGACAATGCAGGAGGCATAATATTTGATGATGATTTTCTGGTATGCGACAAGGTTGAGACACACAACTATCCAAGTACCATTGATCCTTTGGGAGGATCAGGGACAGGCATTTTAGGGGTTATCAGGGATATTATAGGCTTTGGGATGGGAGCAAAGCCAATTATTGCAGGTTTTGGCCTTTGCTCTGCTTCATCAGACGACAAAACTGAGCTGTACAAAGGGGAGAATAAGACACAGAAGATGCTTTCTGCAGAAAGGATAATTGAGGGTGTAGTTTCAGGCATTAATGAAGGAGGAAACTATTCAGGCATCCCTGTAACCCAGGGCTTTGTTTTCTTTGACCAGAGCTACAGGGGAAGGCCGCTTGTTTTTGCAAGAGGCATTGGGCTAATTCCAAGAGAGGCCAATGGAAAAAAGATGCATGAGAAAAAGGCAAACTCCGGAGATTATGTTGTAATGGTCGGCGGAAGAGTAGGGAAAGACGGGATTCATGGCGCTACATTCTCATCAGAGGCAATGGGATCAGGAAGCCCTGCAACAGCAGTCCAGATAGGGGATCCAATGATCCAGAAGAAAATGTGCGATGCCCTCATTAATGAAGCAAGGGACATGGGGCTTTACACAAGCATAACTGACAATGGCGCAGGGGGCCTGTCATGCTCAGTTGCAGAGATGGCAAAAGAGTCAGGCGGCTGCTATGTTAATCTTGATAAAGTGCCTTTGAAGTACAAAGGGCTTGCTCCCTGGGAGATATGGATCTCTGAGTCCCAGGAAAGAATGACACTTGCTGTGCCAAAAGAAAAATGGGAGGCTTTTTCTGCTCTCATGGAAAAAAGGGATGTTGAGGCAACAGTTATAGGTGAGTTCACAGACTCAGGAAAATGCATTGTTGATTATAATGGAAAAAATGTAATGGACATTGACATGGATTTTCTCCATAACGGGCTTCCTAAAAGGCATATGCACACATCTTTTTCAAGAAAAGTTCATGAAGAGCCTGAGTTCAGCTGCCTTGAAGACCTTACAGATACACTGCACAGCATGCTTAAGAGGCCCAACCTAGCCAGCTTTGAGTTTGTATCGCAGCAGTATGATCATGAGGTGCAGGGAGGAAGTGTAATCAAGCCCCTGCAGGGAAAAGGCAGGGTAAATGGGGATGCAACTGTAGTAAGGCCAAGGCCTGGCTCAAAAAAGGCTGTATTGCTTTCGCACGGCATTAATCCTTCTTACAGCGAAATCGACACATATGACATGGCTGCATGCGCAATAGACACTGCTGTAAGAAACTCAGTTGCAGCAGGAGCTGACTTAGAGCATCTTGCATTGCTTGACAATTTCTGCTGGTGCAGCTCAGATGAGCCAGAAAGGCTTGGCCAGCTCAAGAGGGCTGCAAAGGCGTGCTATGAAACAGCAGTTGCATACCACACGCCTTTTATATCAGGAAAAGACAGCATGTTCAATGACTTTAATGGCTTTGACGAGTCTGGAAAGCCAGTGAAAATATCTGCTCTCCCTACATTGCTGATATCTTCTGTTGGAGTTATCGAGGATGCGGAAAAATCAATATCAATTGATGCAAAATTTGGAGGAGACCTGGTTTATGTGCTTGGGGAGACCCATGAAGAGCTTGGAGGCAGCGAGTATTTTGCAATGAAAGGCGAGCAGGAAAGAGGAGAAAAATATATCGGCAACAATGTGCCTAAGGTTGATGCAGAAAAAAACCTTAGTCTTTACATGGCATTTTCCAGTGCTGCTGAGAAAGGGCTTGCAGGTTCTGCAATAAGCATTCACAGAGGGGGCATGGCTGTTGCGCTGGCAAAAAGCGCAGTAGCTGGCCAGGTCGGGATGGAGCTTGACTTAACAGGCATTCCCTCATCCTGCTCAAGAGATGATTATGAAATGTTCTCAGAAACACAGGGCAGGCTTGTTGTAACAGTAAGCCCTGAAAACAGGGAGATGTTTGAAGAAGCAATGCAGGGCAGTGCATTTTTTTTAGCAGGCAGGGTAACAAATGATAAGAATTTCAGGATAACAAAAAAAGGAAAAGAGATTGTTAATACCAGCATTGACAGCCTTGCGCAGTCATACAGGAAGGATGGGGGATATTAAAATGGCAAAGCCAAGAGCAATTGTATTAGCAGGCTATGGGACAAGCTCTGAACAGGAAACTATGTGTGCATTTGAAAAAGCAGGAGCATATGCTGGCATTGCTCACCTGAATGACATTATTGAAAACCCGTCAAAGCTTGAAAACAGCCAGATAATTGCAATCCCCGGAGGGCTTTATCTTGCAGATGGCACGGGATCTGGAAATGTGATGTCATTGAAAATAAAAAACAACCTTGGCCTGGACAAGTTTATTGAAGGCGATAAGCTTGTAATAGGGATTGGCAATGGCTTCAATGTTTTGGCAGGCCTTGGCCTAGTGCCTGCATTAAACAATAACTATGGAATAAGACAGGCTGCTCTTTGCCATAATGAAACAGCGTTATACATAAACAGATGGACAGACATTGAGATGCAGGGCAAAAGCCCATGGGCAGCAGGCATTGGGAAAATATCAATGCCAATAGGGCACTCTGAAGCAAGGTTTTATGCTGAAAAAGAAATCATTGACGAGATGAAAAACAAAGGCCTTATAGCAGCGAGGTATTGCAAAGGAGAGATATGCAGCTACCTTGGATTAGAGGCAAACCCCTGCGGATCCCTTGATGATATTGCTGGCATAACAGATGAGAGTGGAAAAATCTTAGGCATAATGCCCCGGCCAGAGAGAGCTGTTTTTTTTACACAGAGGCCTGACTGGCCATATCTTAAAGAGCATCTCAGAAGATCAGGCAAAGAAATTCCTCAGGAATCAGATGGAATTAAAATCTTCAGGAACGGGGTTGATTACTTCAGGTGAAAATGCATCTGTCAAAATTTTACACCTCAAATGATAAAATGAGGGTTATTGGCCTGATGTCAGGGGGTGGCTCAAACCTCGTAAACATTATTGACTATGCAAAAAAAGCAGAAAAAGCCCCATACAATGTTGTTGCTAGAATGCACAAAATAGCAATCCCTCGGGGGGTAAAGCTGGAGGATTAAATGGCAAAACAGGCAACATATGCAGATTCCGGAGTTGATATTATACTTGGTGATGAGGCTTCAGGAATACTCTACCAGGCTGCTAGATTAACATGGGAAAACAGAAA
>PWVO01000107.1 GCA_003561825.1 Candidatus Woesearchaeota archaeon
AGCTTTACAGCTAACTTTGATTTCCATATTGCTTTAGTACCAGACACATTCAATATTGAAACCAGAGTAGTTCCAGCAGAGTAAAGCAACAACTTTTTTTATTTTTTTTTATTAATTTTAATATCTGATTAAGAGATTCAGAGTCTTAATTTAATGGATTAATTGCAATGATAAGAAAAACAGGCCAAAGGATTGTTATTTTATCAATCTTATTCTTCTTGATAGCCATAGGCATATCAGGAGCAGCAAAACTTCAGATATACGGCTCAATCTCAACAACAATAAACATAATCCAGCCAGAACCACTAAACAGCGGAACAGAAGAAAACACAAATAGTGAAAACCCAGAACCTTTTGGCAGCGGCCTTTATGACTACAACAGCCAAGACCCAGGCCAAGGTGCCCAGAATGAATAAGCTCATGCTATTATTAGGAATACTCGCACTAATACCGGCAGTTTCAGCAGTAATAGAAATCACAGGAACAACAATATACGGCGGAGACACAGCAGTAATAGAAACAATAAGCCAGTGCATTAACTTAACTGTAGAAGTATCAGCCATTCTGGAGATAGAGAGCCTAACCCCAGAAATAAGAGAATACAATCTTCATGACTGCACACTTGAATATTCTCCTGACAGCCGCACAGACATATGGCAGTGCAACTGCACTGATGGCTTTGAATTAAGAATATCAACACTCATAAACACAGTAAACACCTACACTTTCAGAATAAACTACACACAGGAAGAAGAACAATTGCCTCTGGGCCCTTCAGAGATAACCCCAGGCATTTCAGGAAGAGTTATAATTGCCCCAGAAACAGAAGAATTTATCCAGCAGCCTCCAGCAGCTGAGGAACAGGAAACACAGCCAGATCCAGAAGAAGAGCCTGAAGAAGAGCACATAGAAGAAGAGATTGTCACAAATATTCTGCAGCAGCCAGAGCATCAGGAACAGGATCAGGAAACAACATCATTTGCAGAAAGAATAACAGCAGCAGTAGTCGGAATAGGAGAACAGGCAGCAAACTGGGGCATGTTCATCATACTTGCAGCAGCCTTGTTATTCATTTTCTTCTACCTTCATAAAAAGAAGAAAAAAACTACTTAACAGAAAGAGTTACAATGTTAGAATAAGAAGACCCTTTCCTGCCTTTCTCATCCTCATATCTTACAATGCAGTGCGGAAGCCCCATGCCGCCGATAATGCTCAGCTTTGACTTAATATTGTAGCTTAAGACCCTCTCCTCATGCCTGTCAATAGCATCAATGTTCCACTTGATTATCTTAGACTTCTTATCACCCAATACTATCTTGTCAGGCCTTAGTGTTCCCATAGGAAAATCCTTGTCTATATCAGCGATGTTAGGCACCCTGTCAATAATAGAAACATTCTTAAGCTTCTTTGGCGTCCTGTTAATAATATTAAGCACAATCCTGAGCTCAGTTATGCCTCCCTCTTTAGTCTTGATCACACTGGCCTTTTTCCTGGCAACAATATCACTCCGCATATTAAAATACAAAAAGCAAACCAGAATAATCAAAACCAAAACAGAAAAAAGCGGCCTGAAATTTCTTATGACCCTGAACTCCTTTTCTTCATAAGGCCCAAGACTGAAGCCAATAACCCTGACCCTTTCCCTGTCTATCTTCTGCACCTCACTTCCAGGCACAGAAGTAAATATCTCACTGAAAATACCAACATTAACATTCAGCTGCTCTTCAGCATAGATGTTCCCAAGGTTTTTGTAAACAATCACTTCCTCAGACTTAAGGAATGATTTTACTATCTCACAAGATTTTTCCACTTCAGAATAAGAAATCACCTCAAAAGGCACATCAGCAACAAATGCAACAGAAAAATCACCAATATATGCATTTAATGACAGTAAATCACTTACAGGAGCCTGCGTAAGGCTGATTTTTTCTGTAATAACAACCCTCTTCTCTTCCATAGGGCCAAGAGAAACACTTTCTTCCCTGTTAATGAGATTGCTTGAGAGCCTCAGGTTAAGCTTTTCAATATCATGGTTTTTGTTGTTCTTCAGTTCAATTACAATCTCAATCTCTTCACGCGGGTCAATCTTTTCCTCAATATATAGTTCAGCATCAATGTCATGGGGATGAGCAAGATGCCTTATTGGCAAAATATGGACAGGAACATGCTCCCTTACCCTTAAGCCAGTAGCTTCAGACCTTACCTCAACAGGAAGATTATAAGCTCCTGGCATAATCTCAGACACAGGCATAACAGTAAATCTCACACTTTTCGAGTCACCTGCAGCAACAGAAAAAGAAACATCCCTTGGCGGAAGCACCTGTATGCTCCATTTTGGGTCAATTGAAAAAACAATCCTGAAGTCATCATTAAAATTCTGCAGATTAGAAACTATCAAATAATACTCCGCAGTATCATTGAATGTAATCCTGTCTTTTACAGGCGCATAATCAACCTCAAAAGAGTCTGCCAGGCAAAAAGAGGAAGCAAGACCAAAAGCAACTGTAAGAAATACAAGAAACAACCCACCCCTAAAAAAATTCATAGATTAACACCACCTTTGCAATATATAAATAAGTATCCTTATATATAAATCTTTCTAAAAAATTCCTTCTCCAGAGATGCATTTTTTCAATGATAAGCCACTATCCTGCAGACCTTTTGACAATATCAATAATCTCATGACCGAATTCCTCAATCTTTGCCTTGTCAAGGCCAGCAACACTGCCAAGCCCTTCTATCCCAGAAGGAAGCTTAAAAGCAATGTCAAAAATAGCCTTGTCATCCAAAACCATCTCAGCAGTAATGCCCAGGCTTTCTGCAAGCCCCTGCCTCCAAAGCTTAAGCTCCTTTATAATCTCATTTGACTTTCCAAGGCTGAACCTCTTCTGCCTGCTTTCCCCCTCAATCAGCTCATACATATCCTTAGTAATAAAATCAGTTGCCCTGCTCCCGAAATAAGTAAGATAAAGGCTTTTCTTTGCCCTTGTCATAGCAACATAAAAAAGCCTTCTCTCCTCGTCAGCCTTGTCATACTCCTCAACCTTCACCATCTCAACAACAGGATGCTCACTTCCCTTGCACGGAAAATTAAATGAATTGCACCCAATAACAAAAACAACCTTTGCCTCAAGCCCCTTGATAGCATGAATAGTTGCCAGAGTAACATCATCCTCCCCCGACTTGATGCTTTTCTTAATCTCATCACTCCTCACAACATGCTTAATCCCTCTCTGCCTTAATAAATATGAAAGCTCATTAAGCTGCCTGTTAGTCCTTGCAAGCACAAAAATCTCGCCTCCCTTCTCCTTTGACTCCATAATAGCCTGCGCAACAAACTCAAACTCAGCTTCCTCAGAATCAAAGCTGACAAGCCTAATGTCCTTCTCTCCATTAATCTCTGAATTAATGTCAGGCAGCCCCATAAAGCTGATTGCCATGTTAGTCAGCTTCACAATATGGCTTGTTGACCTGTAATTTTTTTTAAGAGTCACAATCTCACTCCCAGGAAACTTATCCCTGAAATTCAAGATATACCTTATGTCAGACCCCCTCCAGCCATATATTGACTGCCTTGGATCCCCAACACAAAACAGGTTTTCAGGCCTGAGAATGTCAAGAATCCTTATCTGTGTTGAATTAACATCCTGGTACTCATCAACAAGAACATGCTCAAACCCGGGAATAAGCTCTTTATGGGATTCAAAAAGCCTGATAGAATCAATAAGCTGGTCAGCAAAATCACGAAGCCCGTTCTCCTCCATATAACTGTCAATAAAAGAGCAAACACTGAAAACAAGCCCTGCGCTTTTCTCATGCTCCCTGTTATATGCCAGAAAAGCCTCTCTCTCAATCTTCCTCCCTTTGAACTTAAAATAATCCCTTATGAAAAAGCAGTCATTTACAAAAATAGCTGCAAGCTGCTCATCAGTCTTGCCAGCCCTCTGCTGCCTGCTGAAATAAGTGTAAATCCCTTCCTTTAAATCAATGCCCAGCTTTGCAAGAGCCTTTGCAGCAATAGAGAACTTGTCATTATAGGAAATAACCCTCACAGGCCTTCCATAAGCAGCGTCATAATGCCTCCTAAGAATCTTCTCGCAGAAAGAGTTAAAGGTCTCAACCATAACACCTGACAAAAAAGTCTTTTCAGAAAGCCTTTTCATCATCTCCCTCCTTGCCTTCCTTGTAAAAGTAATTGCAAGAATCTTCTCAGGGCTTGCAGACCTGAACCTTACAAGAAACTCAATCCTCTTTGTAAGAACAGTAGTCTTCCCTGAACCTGCGCCGGCAATGCAAAGAATCTCTTTTCCCGGGCTGATAATAGCTTTCTTCTGCTCATCATTAAAACCATCAAGAAAATCCCCAAATCCTTCAAAAGCCTCCCTGTCCTTTTCAGAGATTACTGTATCCTCATAAGAAGACTTGATCTCAGCCCTCTGCCTGTACATCCTTGGGCTTTCAATCTCATCCATCCCTTTTTCAGAAAGCTCAAGAACCTTCAGAAACCTGTTTCCATTAAGAGTCTTTTCCCTTACAAGCCCATTAAAGGCAAGATCCTGCAGAACATCATAAATCTCCTCCTTCTCATAAGCAAGAGTGCCGAAACTGGAAAGCTCATAAAGCCTGTTCTTTTTAATAGACTTGTTTGAGCTGTTTCCCCTGAGAAAATCAGCAAGAAGCCTTTTCCCAACGCAAAAAGGGATATCTTTGAGAGCCTTAAGCACAAAGATGTAATCATTCTCTTTTTTCATTTCCATATCCCCTGCATAGAACTGCCAGTTATTAAGCCTTTTCCGAAAAATTGCGGAAAATCAATGGGGCCGCCGAGACTTTCGAAAACTGCTGCTTTTTTTTAAAAAATGAGTGATGCAGCAGTTTTTTCGAACTCGGGTTACCAGCGTTCCGGAAAAATTCCCCGGGCTGGAATGATAGCCAAACTACACTACGGCCCCGCAAAAAAAGGCAAACTCCCAAAGAATAAAAACCTTTTCAATTTTCCGCAGCACTAACATTGTTTTCCTTCCTTATCCTGATAATATTCTCAACAAAGCTTTCAATCTTGCTCTCATGCGACACAACTATAGACTGCCTTACATCAAGCTCATCAAGCACAACCCTCACCCTGTCAAGCTGGTTTGTGGAAAACCCGTCAGTAGGCTCATCAAGAATAATAATATCCTTGGTCTTAATCCTGCTGATAACATCATTGATCACCTTGTTAAGCGCAAGCCTGTAAGCAAGAGCGCACGAAGTCCTCTCGCCCCCGCTCAGATGATCAATCCCAGTCTCATACTCATTCTGAATAACAACAGGGCTGAAATCCTCGTCCAGCCTTGCCATTATGCTCTCATCCTCCATAAGCACATTGAACCATTCCTGAAAAAGCCCATTAAACTGGTGGTAAACCCTCATCATAACATAATTTTCAGCCATTGCCATAAGATCAATAAAATAACCCTCAGCCCACTGCTTTACCTGCTTTAAGTAGCCTATCCTTTTCATCTCATCAGACTTTCTTTTAATCTCATCCTCAAGAAGGCCAATACCCTCAGCAAGGCCCTCTGCTTCCTTCTCAGAAGCAGCCCTGCTTATCTCAAGGGATTTTTTCTCCTCAGATAAAGCCTCATACTCGCTTTTAGCATTTTTCAGGCCCTCTTCAATGCCTTCCAGCCCTTTAATCTTTTCACTTATCTCAGACTTCTTTATATTAATCTCGCCAACATCCTTCTTTAAGTATGCAACCATTGCCTCAATCTCTTTCTTCCTCTGAGACTTGTCTTCTATAAGCTTAAGAAGATTTTCCCTGCTGCTTAGCCTAAGCCTGTTCTCAGAAATCCTTTTCTGCACATCCCTGAGCTCCCCAAGCCTAGACTTAATCTCTTCAGGCTTTCCGGAAATCCCTGAAACCTCTTCCTTAATCCCGGAAGATTCAGCATCAATTCTCTTAATCTCTTCTCTTTTATCATTAATCTCACTTTGGATCCTCTTAATCATCTCAATCTCAGCCTCAAGCCTGGCAGCATCCTTCTCCATTCCTGCAACCATCTCAATCTCTTTTTCAGCCTCTCTTATGCCAGCAGAAAGCCCTTCTTTTTTCTCAGCAAGAGAAGCTATATTCTCGGAGAATTCAGAGATTTTCCTGTCCTGCCCAATAAAAATCTCCTCCCTCCTTAGCCCGGAGATGCTCTGCAAGCACAAAGGGCACTTATCAGACTCCGATATCTTAGACTTAACATTCTCAGAAATAAGCTTATTGATATCACTCTCATTTTCAAGCTTTTTTGCATCTTCAAGCTCTTTTAAAAGCCCTGCCAGCTTATCTTTAAGAGCCTCTTTCCCTGAAACAGCAGCCCTTGCCTTGCTAAGC
>PWVO01000086.1 GCA_003561825.1 Candidatus Woesearchaeota archaeon
TATATCCTGATGTTTTTCTCCGCAAATCCTGCATATTCAAGAATTTCTCTCAGTGTTTCTTCTTTCCTGAAATTAAGTCCCCATCCCTGAAAGATATCCCTTGTTGTGCCTATATGCTGAATAATAAAATTAGCCAAGGGATCATGGCATCTCATGTATTCGTTTGCTGCAGAAAGAACAATAGCTCCTCCGCTTTCCAATGATTTGTAGTCTTTCTTAAGCATTGTCCGTGCACAATTATCATTAGATCCGCATATAATTCCTATCTTGATTATCATGTCAGCAGAGCCATTTCCAAGAATAAAATCCTTGTTTTCATAATTTACAAGCCCCTCATTAAGATGATTTTTCGAAACAAGATAAGAGACAATTCCTCTCCCAATATCAATTGAACTTTCATTTACATCGTAATTAATGATTCTTTCAATCTTACCTCTTGTTTTAAGTGTAGCATTTATAGTATCAAGGCCAACTCCTGACCCGAGATTTTTAATTATTAAAGGCCGATTAAAATCTTCATAAAGCTCATTTATAACATCAGGCAGAATCTTTTGAGATAATGCAATATGTCTTCTTCTTAATGAATCACACATATCCATTTCGAGAAAAAGATTCTCAAGTACTTGGTTATGTTTTTCAACAGGCCTGAAAAAATCAAAGCACTGGGTATAAACTATAAAAGGAAAAGCATACCCTGCGTGCTCTTTGTGAATCTCATTTGCCAATATGCTCTGGCTTATAAGTTCTTTTTGTGATTTGAGCACCTCTTCAGGATTATCAGAGCATAAGCTTTCAAGAGAGATGCCGCTTATTTCCTCAAATCTTTTAAATTCAGGTTGGCTGAGATAATAGTCCCTTCTTAATTCAAACCATTCTTTGTCTATGCTGCAAAGCCATTTGTTTTCTTCTGCCATGATTTCCTCTATTAAACCCTAATATGAGAGTTTATCCTTTTGTTTATATATTTTACTACTGATTAGGGAATTAAAAACAGCTAAAAACTTGCGGACAGGATGGTTTTTGACAGCATAACATTATTAAACCTCAGAATATTTTAGACTTAGATGGCCTTATGCAAAAACTGCCCAAAAAAGAAAGAATTCGCAGACCAGCTGTGCAAAGAGTGCTACCTGGCTGAAAATCCCCTGCTCATTTCATTCAAGCCAATCAATGTTCTTACATGCGTTGGATGCAACAAATACTATCTTAAAGGAAAATGGAGCAAGTTCAGCAGGCTTGACGAAATAATAAGAAAGACTATTGAAAAGAAAATAACGCCAAACAGCAAGGCCAAAATAACCTCATTAATAATAAAGCCAAAGATACCAAAGCACGAAAAAGCCCCAAAAACAAAGCTTAACACAACAGCAAATGTAGCTGTAATTGGCCGGTTTGAGGGCAAAAGCACGACATTCAAGGAAGAGTACACAGTTCCAGTAAAAGTGATATTTGCGCTCTGCCCAGGATGCAGCAAGCACAAGAGCGGTTATTTTGAGGGAGTTCTCCAGATAAGAGATGCAGACCAGGAGGTTATAGACTTTGCAAAAAAGCATTCAAGAGGCCAGAAAGAAAGAGGCATATTTCTCTCAAAGATTGAAAAGGCAAAAAACGGAGTTGACCTCTACCTAACAAAAAGAGGCTACATCCATGAGCTTGCTCAGGAGCTTGTAAAACAGTTTGGAGGTGAGACAAAATCCAGCAGAAAAATATTTTCCAGAGACAGGCAGAGAAGCAGGGACATATACAGGATCAATGTGCTTTTCAGGCAGTCTAAATTCAGGAAAGGCGATATTGTTGAGATAGACAACAAATGCTTTGTCATAAAGGCAATTGACAGAAAGCTGCACGCAAAAAACCTAATGACAGGCAAGAAAACAGAATTTCTTCCTTCAAAGCACGACATAAAGGGCCCTCTTGAGGCAAAAGAGACAATTGTCTCAAATGTTTTTCCAAAAACAGAGGTTCTTCACCCAGACACATACCAGCCTGTGCAGCTTGCTAATAAAAGCAGCAGGAAGCTGAAGCCTGGCCAGAAAGTGAAAGCTGTTAATTTCTCAGGCAGGATTCTTATTGCAGACTAAAGAAAAAGAAAGATAAGATACATGATAGTGCCTGCAGCAAGGGGCACAATTATATTGTCATCAACAATCTTGTCATTCATCTTAAGCTCAACAGCCTCTGCTACCATTGCGCCAAAAGAGCCAAGAAATGCACTTAAAGGGCTCACAAAGAGCATAGCCCCCAAAAACCCGGCAAAGCCTCCAATAATATTCCCCTCAAGTGACTTAATGCCATTAAGAGGGTTTTTTATTTTTCTTAAATGCCTCCCGAAAATGTGTGAAAAAGAGTCCCCAAAAGTTAGAACCATTATAGAAGCATATGCAATCTCAGTTGAAAAAAGCTGAAGCACAAGCAAGGATCCAGCCATAAATGAAACAACGCCCTTGCCGGGAAAATTCTTTACAGCTTCTTTTCTGTCAAAAAAAACAAGCATCTGGTAAATCCCGGGGATCCTAATCTTTTTGCTCAGCAAAGAAAGCATTAAGCCGAAAATAATCATGATAAAAACCCTAAAAGAGTCCAGAATCCCGGTTTTAAGAAGAAAAACAAGTGAAACCCCGATAAAGATATGCAATGCCTGCCTCCTAATCTCAAACCTGTTTAAACGCATTCTCAATACCTTTGCTGATGAGCCATGAAATTAAATATCCTAAGATAGCTCCTGCAACAACATCACTCAGATAATGGACTCCTATATAAATCCTGCTAAAAGCAACTGCCAGTGCAATAATCCACCAAAGGTGCTTCTGCTTTGGATAAGCTTCATTCATAAAAGGAAGAAAAGCAAATGCAAATGCTGCATGAGAGCTGGGAAATGAGAAATTAACTAAATTAAGAACCGGAGTAAGGCTTATTATGCCGTCAGGCCTTGGCCTTGCAAAAACCAGCTTGAGAACATTTGAAAAAAGCAAAGAAAAAACTATACTTATAGAAAATTTTGCTGCATAAATCTTTTTTTTCCTCAAAAGCAGGGCAAAGGCAGCTAAAAAACAAAGAGCAAGAAAAAAAATCCCTGTTATAAAGCTGAAAAAATAGTCAAGGAAACTGAACCTTATATAGTGCACAGCAATAAGAATCCCTGACTCAATACCAAAGCTTGCTGCAAGAGATGCAGCAGCGCCAAACATAATAAGCTTTACCCTGTTAATCTTAAAGCACCTGTGCTAAGCAGAGTGACAATCACCCCTGCAATTAAAACTCCAATTACCATTGCAATGAAAAACCTCTTAAACCCAAAGCCTAGGATATGCGCACCCAGGGCCCCGCTGTAAACCCCTGATCCTGGCAAGGGCATGCCTATGAAGATTGCCATGCCTATCTCGCCGTATTTGTCAACATAATAATGAGCTTTTTTCTGCGTTCTTGTAAAAAAGAAATTATAAAATCCTCTGAACCACCTGAACCTGGTGAAAAAGTTTATGATCTTCTTGAAAAAAACATATATCAGGACGCCAAGTATAATATTTGAGATTACGCAGACCAAAAAAACAATGGGCCATGGCATCCCAAATCCAGATGCATAAAGCCCCAAAGGGAGTTTTACACTGCCTGAAAGAATACCCAGAGGAATGCTTGCCCTAAGCTCAAGAAAAGGCAGCATTGTAACACCTGCAAGAGCAAGGGCCTGCCATATTATCTGATAACTCATTCCAGAAAAAAAATACAAGCAATATATAAGGCTTTTTGTTCAGCCCTGGCTTATTCTCGCTCCGTCTCCAAGGCCCTCAAGCCTTATGCTGAAACGGCTGCCAGAGACAGGAACACAAAGAAGGCAGCCTGCAACATCAATCTTGCTGACCTGCATGTATGATACTGCTCCTGCTGAAGAGATAATAAAAACATTGTTGCCTGTTTCTAAAAATCCAGCTAACTCTGGCTTTGAAGGAGGAGTGCATGCCTGATAGTTGTTAAGAAAACAGACTTCTCTTGTGTTGCCCGGGGTTTCAAAGTTTCTATTCCTTACAGAGCCGTAGTCTGTGCTTATTTTTTCAATCTCAGAGCGCAGGCTTTGCATAAGCCTTGCCTCAAGAACTTCTTCAGATGTGTCTAATATGTTTCTTATTGCCCTGTAGCCATAGACAAGGACAAGAGAAGTTACAATCAAAGTTAGAATGTAAATAAAAATCTGGCCCTGTATTGCCCCTTTTTTGGATTTCATGTTTTTAGATTAGTTATATGTTTTTATTTAAAGATTTCGATTTTTGAGTTTTTTATTTTCTCTTTAATGTAATTGTCTTTTAAAATAAAGCTGAAAAAATCACCTGCTTTTGTGAATTTTCTCTTTATCTTTGCATAAGCCCTTGCTTGTGAAACAAAAGTTTCCCTGTGCTTTTCCATAAATTCCTTCACATTCTTTTTCTGGCTTAAAGGAGGCCCGGTGTGTGTAAAAAACTCAGGGATTTCTTCATTGCTCAGGATGAACCAGAAAACTGCGCTGTTTTTTTTGTCCCATTCCCATCCAGAGCCAGCCAGCTCAAAGCCTTCTGAAGCAAGATTTTTCAGTATATAATCAAAGGCCTTTAAGAGCATTGACCCTGAGATGTCGCTTTTTTTCTCATAAGGTGCTGCATGAACAACAAAAAGCACCTTTCCTTCTGCTTTTTTCTTAAGCCCGCTTATGCTCAGTTTTTTCTTTTTGAAAAAAGACTTGGAGGGATTCTGCATAAAATCATTGGCTGCCTGCTTCAGAGCCAGAAATTTCTCATTGCTTAGCACAGCTGCTGCATTTCTTTCAGGCTGTATTGGGTCAATTACAATAAGAGGCGAGAGTTTTGACTTGTTGAGCTTTTCATTAGCATTCCCATTGTAATAATTGTAAAAGTCAATTACTTCGCCCTTTTTCCATTTTGCAGCATTCTCAATAAATTTAATAAAGCTGCTGTAATAAATAACAATAATATCAATCACATGGCCGGAAAATCCCTTTATGTATGACTCTGCTCCATAAGCGCCCTGAGCCTTAAAAAAAGCCTTTGCAAGCCTAATCTCATCAGAAAGCCCCGGATTTTTATTAAGTTGTTCCTTCACCCAATCTACATGAAGAGGAGAGCAGTCTGTAATATTTGCTGCCTGAGAGGCATTCTTTATGTCGAGCACAGGCACTATCTCAAACAGAATATCGCTATGGCTTATCTGAAAATAATCCCTTGAGCCGTGTATTCTTTCAAGTCCCTGAAAATCCTTCAAGGCATTTTCCAAAATCCCTGAAATGTCTTTGTTCCTAAAATCCATGCTGAACTTCACAAAAACATCGCAGTCATAGTCATTCTTAAGGAATGTGCCTTTTGCAATTGAGCCCCCAAGCACTGCATAAGCATCAAGCCCTGCATTCTTTAGAGCACTGTTTATCTTGCCCACAAACTTTTCGCATTTTTCTGAGATGCCCTTTTCAGGCCTTATATCCCTTATAACTTCCTTCAGGATTTCCATCATGCTTTTGCCTTAGCCAAGTACCTATAAAAAGTTTTGTTTTTTAAGCTCTTTTTAACAAAAAACCGCATAATGCATAAATTTATCTGCTTTTATGCATTACAATGCACAAAATAGCACAAATTAAAGAAAAAATAATGCTTTATAGCCAAGGTTGATCAAGCTAGAATTATTTTCAGGTTTTCTTTTTTATTAAAAGGCATTTTAAAGAAAAATCTCTTGACTATATTTTTTCTAGGGAGACATTGTTTTATGTTGGAGTCTTGCTAAAACATCCAATTTTTACAGTTAAAGAGATGAATGCTCGATATGAGTTTGGTCGAAATAGACTTCTCCCATATATTTATCACTTATTAGAAGCTAATTATTAATAAAGGATAATCGAAAACGTAATATTAACTATTTCTTCACAGAACTATTTGCAATCATAAAATATATATGAGAAGATTTTTGCTTATCTTAAAAATAATGAGATAAAAAATATTTTTAGATAAAACACATATTTAGTGAACATTTGTTTTAATGTTATAGTTTGGAGTTATCTCCTGCCTATTTCATGAATGGGGGACATAAACATTCTAAA
>PWVO01000055.1 GCA_003561825.1 Candidatus Woesearchaeota archaeon
AATATCATTAACTGATATATTTTGATATGGTGTTTTCTTGAATTTATACCATCTTGATTCTATTGTTTTCTCCAGGGAAAGAATTTTTGCTAATAATTTTCTCTTTTTTGATAAAATTGCCAAATGTTCCATTTTTCTATAAATCTTTAGCTAATATTGCCTCTGTTTTGTTTATAACATAAAGATTTTCTTCACCTTCTATAACGTATCCTCTTTTTATTAAAAATTGAATCATCGAGAAATTGTTATGGTGAGTATCTACCCTTATTCTACTAAAACCATTTGATCTCCCATAAGAACAAAGCATTAACTCTAATGCAGAACCCACGCCTTTACCACTATGTTCTTCCGAAACTCGGAAATTCTTAATCTCTAATACTGAATCTTCTTCCCTATGATTTTGAAAAATGAGGCTCCCGATTATTGAACCTTTGTGTGTTGCATAAAATGCTCTCTTATCTCCTATATCCAATTGTCGTCTACATTTTTCTAGCCAAACAAAATAATCAGGATAATCAAGAGGATACTGTTTAACAAAATCATATACTTTTTGAACTTCTTCTGGATCAGATAATAATTTTACTTGTTCAATCATATTATACGGATTTCTAAGCCATCTTAAATAGTTTTCTAAGTTGCCCCTACATTACTCAAACATAAGTTGCCAGTATCCTTAAGTACCGCGACAAAAAACTTCCTTCGTTACGTTCGGAGCACATAACAGGGAATCCCCCTGACGTTATGCTCAATTTTTGAGAACACCTAAATTATAGAAATAAAAGGGGACTTATTTGATACTTTCAGCAAATCGAGTAATTGTTTGTGCTAATTGATACTCGGCATTAGCAGGGATTGTTAAGGCTTTATTATATGCAAATTCTCCAATTTTATCTTTAAGCCAATCTCGATTAACTTCTACGAGAAACACTGCATCATTTTCACTGGACATCTCTGGATGTGGCTGGACACCATATCTTACGGCACTGTTTGCACAAACAATTCTAAAGACATGAATAAAACTATTTCTTACTGCAATTACACTGGCCTGTTGTGCTTTTGCTATTTGTGGAAGTGTTTCAACATAATCGGTATGTAAATGTGCACCATAAAAAGTTTTTGGCAGTTGGCTGAAAATAGCATCCTTTTCGCCCACTTCAGTAAGCTGGTGCTGCAGATAACCTGCTTCTGTTTGAGATAATTTGCCAAGATTCCCGCCCATAATGTGAGCTATCAATTGAGCACCAAAACATATTCCAAACATAGGCCCTTGATAGTCTGATAAATTTTTTACCAATCTATCAATAGATTCATAATCAGTTCCTTTAACAGAAGTTCTTCTTACCATTCTCTGATAATCAGTTGCTGAGAACTTTGAGCCTGAAAGGATTAATGCACCACAACCAGAAAAATCAACATCATCTTTGAAATGAAACCCTTCATATTCAATTCCTTTCGGAATCAATGCACCAATCCTACGAATATACTGTCTTCTATCAGGATTTTGATCTGGATTAAAATCAATAATTCCAATTTTGCTCGTTATAGACCTATTCATTATAATGCCTCAGCTTAGCAAGTATATAACTTTAACTATTTGGTAGTTACGTAATTGTTATTCTGTATATTTTTCTTAAATGTAGGCCTTGCGTGGATATTAATGGTTCTTATCCCAGAAATCAAATCTCTTAAGAATATTTTCTATTGTTCCTAAATACCTGATGACCTTTTGCTTAGGGATATTGCTATCTTCATATACTCCTTCAACAACATAGTAGTAATTATACCCCTTTATTTTCTTTTTTCTTATGTGCCCCCCTGTATAAAGGATTTGCTTTTTCTTATGGCCGAAAACCGAAATATTTATATATGGCCTTTATAATTACTTGATAAATAGTAGATATTTAGTATATTTTTGGTATATATTTGGCTGATAAACAGTAAAAAAGCATTTTTCCAGGGAAAAGGGTGATTAAGCCAGATAAGCCAAAAGCTGCTAAAGAGAAAAAGCGAGCGCGCGAGCATTGCAGGAAAAAGAGCGAGAGAAAAAGAAAGCGTAGCAAGAAAGCTCAAGAGGCCTGCAGAAAAAACAGAGGACTAAGCAGATAATGGCCCAGATTAATTTTTCAATCAAGGACGAGCTGAACAAGAAGCTTGAGCAGATTTCTAATGAATTGGGCCTTGCAAAGTCTGACTACATCAAAAGCCTGATAATTGAGGATATCAAGAGATATGTCCTCAAGGAGAAGAAAAAATGAAAGGGGCAGCCATAGCTATGCTGGCATTGCTTCTGAGCATCCAGATAGCCCATGGGATATCAGTTGAGCTTTCTGCCCCTGACAAGATAATGCAGGGCGAGCATGTTTCTGCCTCAATAAGGATAACTGCGCATGAAAAATTCAGCGGTGAGATGTTCCTTAATTATGTTAATCTGGAGCATACTGCAAATAAGGCTGCTATATCAAACTCGAGCTTTAAGGGAAGCGGGCCTTACACTTATGAAATAAGCGGCATAGGCATTAAGGGAATAAGCCCAGGAGAGTACAAGATTTATGCTGAGATAAGGGACTTAAATGGCTTTACTATAGGTGCAAATGCCTTTTCAGGGGAAGTGGAGAGCGCAGCGCCTAAGATACTGTCAAGGTCCCCTTCAGGGATTATTGCCTCAGACACTGTTTCACTGCAGGTGACAACAGACAAGGATTCAGTATGCAGGCTTGACACATCAGACAGGATCTATAGCAACATGTCGACAAGGTTTCAGGTAACTGGAGAAAAAAGCCACAGGCATGTTGTTTCAGGTCTTGCGCAGAAAGAGCATCTGTTTTATGTGAGGTGCTCTGACATTAATGGTTATGAGATGGCTGAGTCTGCTGTCATAAGGTTTGTTGTAGACCATCCGCCTTATGCTGAGATAAGGCTTAGCCAGAAGTCGCCATTAAAAGCAGGAGTGATTGAGGTTACTCTGCTTCCTTCAGAGGATCTTGTTGAAGAGCCAAGGCTTGAGTACAGCTTTGACACATCTCCGGGAACAAGAAGGGTCATATCTCTTACAAGGGACGGCAGCTTGTGGAAAGGGCATATGATTATCACCGAGTCTGATGACAATAAAGTGGGCACTTTTTATTTTACTGGAAAAAACAAGTATGGAACGCAAGGGAATGTTATTGTTTCTGGAAAAACTTTTATTGTTGACACTACAAAGCCCCCTGCGCCTGCTAAACTAGAGGCAATTGCACAAAAAGACGGAAAAATCCAGATAAACTGGTATTATGACGGCGAAGAGGTTGACCATTTCAGGATCTACAGGTCAACTTCACCTGGAGTCAGCTACCTTGACCTTTACAGGGAAACAAGCAACATAACAAGGTACACTGATGTGTCAACTGAGGACAGGGTCACTTATTATTACAGGGTTGCTGCTGTTGACCTTGCAGGAAACATAGGGCCTTTTTCAGATGAGGCATATGCAACTTCAAGGGATGAGAGCAAAGCTGCAACCGAAGCTGAAAAGCAGGATGAGGCCCCAAGGGTGCTCCCGCCTAATCTTGTGATTTTTGTAAATGACGAGATTAAGAGGGCTGACAGCATGATGATTGACTGCGATGAGATTATTATCAGCCTTGAGGACAATGAGAACAAAGAGCTTGTATCAGAGCTCGGGCTTATAGACGAGGTAAGGGATGCCAAAAAGAGCCTTGAGGCAATCAAAGAGAGGCTTTCAAAGCTAAAGGAAAACTACATGGAAGAGTCTCAGCTTAACAATGAGCTTGAGAAAGCAAGGCTTGACATGGCAAGGATCAGTCAGAGAACCCCAAAGGATATCAGGCTTGTTGACAAGGCCAGCCTTACCCAGATTGCCTCAAATGAGGAGATAAGGATTGCTGCTAACAGGCTTTTCATGAACTCTGGGTTTGATGATATTGACAAAGAGATGTACATCAGGCATAATGAGGAAATACAGAGAAATATTGAGGTTTCTCTCAGGGCTTATGTTGCTGAGATAGAGCTTATGGACTCCAGCAAAAAGGACAAGACTCTTATCATAAAGTCTATCAGGCACAAAGGGGCTGAAACACTTGAGGATGTGCTTCTCTTTGAGATAATTCCAAGAGAGATTGCTGAGAATGTGAGGGATATCAATTTTTTCAGAAGAAGCTACGAGGCTGTTGATGATAATATTGCCAAGTTTGGGTTTGCAAGGCTTGACTTTTCAGGCAGCAGCATCAAGTACAGCGTGGACAGGAAGGTGCATACTGATGATATTGAGAGGGCATCATCTGTTGTGCTTATTGGCCCAATGCAGATTGAGAAGGGCATTGAAACTGTTACTGGATTTGCAGTTGGATCTGTTTTTGGCAGAGAGTTTGGGATAGGCAGAAGAGAGCTGATTTTTATTGGCTTTGGAATTGCGCTGATAGCTGTGCTTACTGGATATCAGGTTTTTATTTCAAAGAGAAGCTTCGGGAAGGGGGCTTTAGGAGGGATTAAGTCAAAAGGCTCAAGGGTAAAGGAAAAGCTTAATCCAAATAACTATGACCACCTTGGGTTTGAAAAAAGAGAAAAGACAGAGACAGATGTTTTAGAGGAGCTTATAGACTGGAGCAAAGGATATATTGAGATAGAAGAAATGAACAGGGCAAGGATGATTTATCCCCAGATTGAGTTAATTTACAAGAGGCTTCCAAAGGAAGAGAAAGTAAAGGTAATAAAAAAGTGCCTTGAGCTGCAGAGCATGCTGAAAAGAGTGAAATAGACTAAACTTATGTTTAGAGATGCCGGGGGGCAAGAGATTTGGGCAGTATGGACTGGTAATTTTTAATGCCTGCTGCTGCAATGCTGTATGTTTTGCAGTTTTGAATTAGGTTCCGGCAAAGAGATTAGTGCTAATGCAAGAGAGCTGAAAAAGAAATGATAAAGGCTGTTAAAGGAAAAAAGAGTGAAGCAATAGGGGTTAAGCAAATAATTGCATTAGCCTTAGCTGTTCTTGCTGTTTTTCTTGTCCCAAGAATGATTGCAACAGCAGGTGATGATGGCCTGGCCAATGGCAATGAGATAATCATAAGCTTAGATTATTGCTTTGAGTTTGAGAGCGAAGATCATGAAAAGGTAATTGGCTTTAGCGTGAAAGAGTCTTTTATTCCTGAAGATATTGACAGGGAGATGCTCTGCACTAAGTGGGAGATTTATTCTCCGGAGCTTGAGGATGCCACTTTGCTGTGCAGTGGATCTGAAAAGTGCTGCAGCTTTCTTGGGCTTGAATCAATAATGGGATCATGGGATGATGTGCTTTATCTCTATGAAGGCAGGTATAATACTGCGCATGGAAGTGCTGTAGGAGCGCAGGTTGCTTATGTTGATTATGACCTAGAAGCTGATATGCCTTATTCTGACATAAGGTCAAGTGATTATGCTTTTCTTGAGTTCAGCATAAGGGAGAGCATTACAATTGGAACAAAGATTATAAGCTTTATAAGGGAAAGGCTTGTTCTGATAAGAGGGGCTTTGCTAAGGATAAATGCCATGCTTGCTTATGACAACCAAAGCCCTGTTGTGGGGCAGATGGTCGGGCTTTACATCAACAGCAGCTTTTTTGGTGAAAAAGAGACTGACTCTGAGGGCATGGCTGAGTTTGAGGTTGACACCAGTGATTTTGATATTTCTGATTATTTTTTTAATATCAGCTATGCAGGAAGCGAGATAAAGGCTTATGAGACTATTATTATAATGCCGAGCTTCAGCACAAGTGTTGTTAGCATTATTGAGCCTGAGGAGGGTGTTTACATAGTTGAAAACCTTACTCAGCTTGATGCTGAGGTTGGAATGCCTGTCAGATGGGTCAAGACAGTTGAGGTTTTAAGTGAGGATGAGAGCAGCATTGTCAATGCAAGTGTTGAGATTCCTGAAGGAGCATTTAATATTGAGGTAACTGAGATTAAAAAACAGCATGCTGATGATGATAAAGGATATGATGATATTAATAATAATGGGGATGATGGTGATAAAGAAAGATATGATAATAATGAAGATGGTAATAATGAAGATGGTAATAATGAAGATG
>PWVO01000153.1 GCA_003561825.1 Candidatus Woesearchaeota archaeon
AAGAGCCCTTTATCGGAAATGTAACCCTTGAGAACTTTCTCATATCCATACTTGTATTCATACTAACAATAGTATTAGGCAACATTGCGCAATTTCTTCTAAGAGCAAAGCTTGACACACTGATAAAAAAAAGAACATCAAAAAGCATATCAAGGACAGTCCAGTACATCATATTCGGCCTTGGCTTTTATTACGGCATATTTGTAATACTCCAGCTTGACCTTAAGGCATTCACTGCATCACTTGGAATAGTCAGCATAATAATAGCATTCTCATCAGCCCAGATCATCCAGAACATACTTGCAGGAATCCTAATAGCAGTACAGCAGCCAATAAGGCTTGAGGACTGGGTTGAAATAGGCATGGCCCCTGAAACCTCAGTAAGCAGAGTAAGAGACATAACCCTTACAAGAACAGTCCTGAAAAACAGAGACGGCAGGCTGATAATGATTCCAAACTCAGTTCTTCTTAACTCCAGGATAACCAACTACTCAAGGTCAGGCTTCATAGAGGTTTCACTCCCATTCACAATACCCCAGAAATCAGACTTTGACAAAATAAAAAAAATCATACTTGAAACAGCAAAAAACAACCTCCGCATTTTGCCAAATGTATCAAACTCCGAGAAGACAATCATAAAAGGCATAATCAAGCTTCCTGACTTTAAGCAGATATTCGGAGACAAGGTCGATATGAACCTTTTCCTTCCGAGGGTTACAATAACAGACATCTCAAACCAGAAAATAACAATGAGCATAAAATTCTGGATAAGCGAAGTCAGGAACCGCGACGAGATAGCATCAGAGTTTCTTTCATCACTGAGAAAAAACCTGCAAAAAGAAGAAATAGAATACTGAATTCTCTCAAAGACAGCATAAAACCTATTTAAACAGCCAAAAAATAACTTCTTAAGCCACCTTCTTATGATCCTCTCTTTGCCTTTTCATTTTTATTATCTCAGTTATAATCCTCATAAAAATATAGCTGCACAGAGAGAAAAAAGAAGCAACAATTAGGTTTCCAAGCAAAAACCTTCTGGAAATATTCTGTATATATGTGTAAAACACAATATCATAGACAACAGTCGGCGCTTCCTGCAAAAGCAAGTCTCCAATCTCAAAGCTCAGAGTATATATCGGGATAAGAAAAAGAGGATTCCAGAAAATAAGAGCAGCAATAATAGAAATCTTGTTTGCTTTGGGATAAGCAAGCATCACAATAAAGGCAATAATATAAGTAATCCCAAAAGTAGGCAGCAAAGCAATAAAAGTCCCTATAGCAAAGCCCATTGAAATAGAATGTGGGGATGTCTTTAGCTCCAGCATCTCCCTGAAATATTCCTTAATCCTATTCTTGTATTTCTTAATCATAATATTTTATTTAAGCCTTTAAGCCAGGCTTTTCCCCCAATACATCTGATGCTCAAACGAAAAACCAAAAAGCCAATTAAAGCACAAATCACTTAAAGCCTTACAAAGAAAGGCCCCACTTTAATCTGCAGCAAAAAGCTGTTAATATAAAGTATATTCTGTTATTTAAAACTATTTATATATTAGCCTTCAAAAGCCAGGGGCCAAGAAAGAAAAATTCTAAATCCTGCTTACTGCCCCGATGGCCGGCTTTTACAATGTAATGCCAGACCAGGAAAACCCCGGCAAGACTCAGATGAGAATAGCCTATGTTAAGCAACCTAAAATAATGGAAATAGTTCCAAAGCTTTTTGCAGAAACATTCAGGAAATACGAGTCCCAAAGGGCATAGATTTAAATATCTCTTTTTCTTTTTTATTCATAATATGGCCAATAATAACACAGATCCCAGAAACTTTCTGTTCATATCACTTGATAACTTAAGCGGTGATTTAGCCTGGAACATACTTAAAGAAGGCCATAATGTAAAATACTACACAAAGCACATTGAAGAAAGAGAGGTTGCAGACGGCTTTGTACCAAAAACAGACACCTACGAGCAGGAGCTTGACTGGGCAGATGTAATAGTGTTTGACGATGTCCTGGGCCAGGGAGAGCTGGCAAAAGAGCTAAGAGAAAAGGGAAAAAATGTTATTGGCGGCACGCCTTACACAGACCTGCTTGAGGATGACAGGGCCTTTGGCCAGAATGAGCTTAAAAAAGTAGGAGTTTCAATAATCCCCCACTATGAATTTACTTCTTTTGAGGATGCAATTAATTTTGTAAAAAGAAACCCTGCAAAGTATGTAATAAAGCCAAGCAGAGATGCGCAGAACATAAAAGGCCTTCTCTACATAGGCGAGGATGACGACGGCCGCGATGTAATCCAAGTCTTAAATGACTACAATAAGGCATGGGCAAAAAAGATTCCATATTTCCAGCTTCAGAAAAAAATCTCAGGAGTTGAGGTTGCAGTAGGCGCTTTCTTTAATGGCAAAAATTTCATCTACCCTATAAATGTAAACTTCGAGCACAAGAAGCTTTTCCCGGGAAACCTCGGCCCTTCAACAGGCGAGATGGGCACAGCAATGTTCTGGAGCGGCCCCAACAAGATATTCAGCAGCACACTCAAGAAAATGGAGCAAAAGCTTGCAGAAGAAGGCTATATAGGGTATATTGACATCAACTGCATAGTAAACAGCAACGGCATATACCCTCTTGAATGGACTTCTCGGTTTGGCTACCCTACAATAAGCATACAGATGGAAGGCATTCTCACTCCAATCGGAGAATTCCTTTACCAGCTTTCAAAAGGCGAAACACCAAAGCTAAAAACAAAGCAGGGGTTTCAGCTCGGAGTAAGGATAGTAGTGCCCCCATTTCCCTTCAAAGACCCTGAAACATTCGATGTAAAGTCAAAAGACACAGTAATACATTTCAGAAAGCCAATAAACGGAGTACACATAGAGGATGTAAAGCTTGTCAACGGCGAGTGGGTCATAACAGGCGAGTCAGGAGTAGTTCTTATAGTGGTGGGCACAGGCCAGTCAATGAAGCAGGCAAGAGAAAAAGCATACCAGAGAATAAAGAACATAAGCATTCCCCACATGTATTACAGGGATGACATAGGAAAAAGATGGGCAGAGGACAGCGACAAGCTGCACTGCTGGGGATACCTGAGAGAAGTTTAATTCCATTAAACAATTATCTCAAGGCTTACAGGGCAATGGTCACTTCCCATGACATTTCTGAGAATCTCTGAGCTGAATATCTTGCTCCTTAATTCTTCAGAAGCAATAAAATAATCAATCCTCCACCCAATGTTTTTGGCCCTTGCATTGAACATATAGCTCCACCATGTATAATTCCCCGGCTCTTTATTGAAAATCCTGAAAGCATCAACATAACCTTTGCTTAGCATTCTGCTGAAAGCTCTTCTTTCCTCAGATGTAAAGCCGGCAGTAAGCACATTCTCCTTGGGCCTTGCAATATCAATCTCCTCATGCGCAACATTAAGGTCCCCGCAGAAAACAACAGGCTTTTTCTTTCTCAGCCTGTTGCAATAATCAGTAAAAACATCATAAAACTCAATCTTCTCATCAAGCCTTGACAAATCCGGCTTAGAATTAGGAGCATAGACATCTATTAAAAAGAACTTATCAAACTCAACTGCAATAGTCCTCCCCTCAGAGTCAAACCTCTTGTCCCCAAAGCCCTTTGAAACAGAAACAGGCCTGATCCTTGAAAAAACAGCAGTCCCGCTGTATCCCTTTTTCTCAGCCCCAAACCAAAAGCTCTCATAGCCGTGCTCATGCCCAATCTTATGCAGCTCCTCAGCAATATCATTGTCATGGATCTTAGTTTCCTGAAGGCAGATAACATCAGCATCGCATTTTACAAAAAAATCCAGAAAGCCCTTTTTCAGCGCAGCCCTTATCCCATTCACATTCCATGATATAATTTTCATAATAAAAAAAGAAAAAAATTGCCCTGTTATAAATATTTCTCTTTAATTAAAATTATTCTCCTGGGCATGGCGCAAACTCGCATGTTGGCGGTACTCTTTCCACAAAACTTCCGTCCGGGCATTCCTTCACATCCATTGGGCATGCTACCATTTCATCATCTTCCCCTGGACATGGTGCAAACTCGCATGTTGGCGGAATTCTTGCCACAAAGCTTCCGTCCGGGCATTCCTTCACATCCATAGCACATACTACTTCTTCATCATCTTCCCCTGGGCATGGCGCGAACTCACAGTCCGGCGGCATCCTTACAACATAGCTTCCATCAGGGCATTCCTTCACATCCATAGCACATACTACTTCTTCATCATCCTCTCCTGGGCATGGCGCGAACTCACAGTCCGGCGGCATCCTTACAACATAGCTTCCATCAGGGCATAGCCTTAAATCCTCTGGGCATGGTATTGTATCATCTATATCCCCATCGCATCCAGCCAGTAATAAAATCCCTACCATTGAAACCAAAAATGCTACATATAAATACTTCATTTTTTCTCACCTCTATTTTTGCTTATTATAATTGCTGGCTTTTTCAAAAGCATTCCTAAAAAGAAAGTGCTAAGTGAAACAAGCACAATAAAAGCAATTAATATTATCACAGAAGGATTATACCATGAGATAGCAGTGCCTGCAATGGCAGCAGAATCAGCAACTGCAAGTGCTTCAGTTTCAATAGCCATAGGTGCCCTTAGCGCCATCTGTTCAGGCCTTTCAACAATGTGGAAATTTCTTATAAATGCAATTGCCAGCCCAATTGCAGAAAGAACAGTTACAGCAAAAGCAAAAAGAACCTTGACCTCTCTTGGCTCAATAAGCCTCTTGCCCTTAAAAGTAATAGAGTAATACTTCCATTTCCTGTCAGTTTCCTCTTTTTTTATAAGCCCTGCATTGCACAGCACATCAAGATGCTCCTTAACAGTAGAATTGCTCATACCCAAAAGCTCAGAAATGTCAGAAAGAGTGTAGCTCTTTGAATTAAGCATCTTAAGAATATTAAGCCTTGTATCAACTGCAAGAGCCTTAAAAGTTTCTTTGTCCAGCACGATTTTTTCTTCCATCTTGCCTTGAAATCAAAGCAGATATTTAAAGCCTCTTATATGTTTCGGCTATTGCCGAAAAAACTTTCAGTCTTCTGATTTTTTTCCTTCAACTGCATCTTTATGCAAAGCAGCATCAATGTCATCTCTTTTCCAGCCATGCCTTATAAGGGCATTCTTTATCTGAATGTCATTCATTCCGCATTTCCTTGATTCCTTTATCTCATCCATTATCTCAGGATTAGCATAAATCTCAGGCTCAGGCTCTTTTTTTCTTCTCAATAAAACCCATACTACAGCAATTATCACAAAAACAATAATCCCTATTGCTAATAAGTAAGTATTGGCCATATTATCCCTCCAAGAATTTATTTAAAAAACAAACATCATTCGCCAGATTTCATCACCTTTTTTTACCTAATAACTGTTAAATTGCTTCTTATATTTATAAGTTTTTAAAAAACCTGCCAAGAAATCTCCGCTTTTTAAGGCGTGAGATGAATTGGCACTGGCCACTGGACATATGGCAATGAGGATTATAAGCTAGAAAATCATCCCCAGATTATGGAAACCCTCCAGAAAGCAAGAATCCTTAGCCAAGCAGGCCATTATGACAGCTGCGGCCCCAAGATGTGCGAAGTCAACATAAGAGAAGGCCTTGGGGGCATATATCACGCAAAAGCAGAGCACAAAACATGCAGGCTCTTCAAGACACTCATGGAAAACTCATGCTCATTTGACTGCAAGTACTGCGCAAACTCATCAGGCTGCAAAAAAACAAAAGCAGCATACGAGCCCCAGGAGCTTGCTTCTCTTTTCATGAGCCTTAGCAGAAAGCTCTCAGTTTACGGGCTTTTCCTAAGCTCAGCAATAACCTCAAGCCCTGACAAGTCAACATACAAAATGATAAACACAGTAAAGCTTCTCAGATACAGATACAATTTCAGAGGCTACATCCATTTCAAGATCCTTCCCGGAACATCTTACGAACTTGTAAAGCAGGCCTCAGAGCTCTCTGACAGGATGAGCATAAACATAGAAGCCCCAAACAGCAATGCACTTTCAGAATTA
>PWVO01000042.1 GCA_003561825.1 Candidatus Woesearchaeota archaeon
AGGAGTGCATAGGTTCTGGCCAAAAGTCACAAGCATTGTGTTTATGCTTATCCAGTATTTTACAGGGAGTTTTTTCCTAAGCTCCATCTCTGTATTAAAAGAATCTTTTGTCTTAACATACCCAAGCCTGTTCATTATCCTGTGCACATGAGTGTCAACGCAGATAGCAGGCTTCCTGAAAGCAACAGCAACAACAAGGTTTGCTGTTTTCCTTCCAACTCCAGGAAGCTTTACAAGAGATTCAATATCCTGAGGAATCTTTCCATTGAAATTCTCACGCAGGGCTTTTGGAAGAAGCTTAAGGTGCTTTGCCTTTGTCTTGTAAAACCCTACAGGGTAAATCAGCTTTTCTATCTCACTCAAAGAAAGCTTCTCAAGCTGCTCAGGAGTACCTGCCCTTCTAAAAAGCCTTGCAGCAGCCTTTGAAGTAGTTGTGTCTTTTGTCCTTGCAGAAAGAATTGTGCCAGCCAAAACCTTGAAAGGGTCTTTTGTCTCAAGCTCAATTGAGTCAGCAAGAGGAAGCTCGTATGAATTCTTATCAAGATGCTTTTTTAGCCCTGAATAAATTCTTTCAATGTCAACACTTTTCATATTATGCCTTGCTTTTCCACAATCCGTGTATGTTGCACAAAATCCTTGCACTTAGCTTTCCATTGTCTGCAATGCAGAACTCTGCCTCAGGCTTGTCACCGGGCAAAAGCCTTTTCCCAATAACAACATTATTGCCGTCCATGAGCTGGATAAGCTCTATGTAATGCTTCTCCTCCATAGGATGAGGTATTGAGCCCACTTTCACCTTTACACCCTCATTAGTCCTTTCAATAACAGGCACATGCTTTTCCTTGCCCTCGTGCTCAGTTGAAATCTCAACAAGCCTTTTCATCTCCTGTTCGCAGCAAACAAGCGCGCCATCATGCGCCTCTATAACTGAAACCACATTGCCGCATATCTCACACTTGTAAATTGAATTTTGTTCTGCCATTTTTTATGTACCCCCTTTTATTAAATTTTATGGCCTTAGCTTTGTAATGTAATCAAAAGCAGAAAGGCTCGCAATTGCTCCTTGGCCAGCAGCAACAACTATCTGCTTGTATGGAACATCAGTAACATCCCCTGCTGCAAAAAGCCCAGGGATATTTGTCCTGCAGTAGGAATCAACAACAATCTCATTATGCTCATTGACCTCAAGCTGGTCTTTGTCATACTTGACAAGAACAAGATTTGGGGTTGATCCAATCTCAATAAAAACACCCCCAACAGCAATAACCTTTTCCTCTCCCTCATAAAACAGCCTTATGCTCTCAACAAACTTGCTGCCTATTATCTCTTCAGTTTTTGCATTAAGGAGAATCTCAACATTCTTCATTGCCTTGAGCTTCTCGAGCCTTATCCCCTCTCCTATAAAAAGACCAGAGCGGTTAATAAGATAAACCTTTGAGGCAATTGAAGACATCTGAATTGCAGAGTCAAGAGCAGAATTTCCAGCGCCAATAACAGCAACATCCCTTCCAGAAAAAAGAGGCCCGTCGCATGTAGCGCAGTAAGTAACTCCCCTGTTCCTGAACTCCTTTTCACCCGGAATTTTAAGAAGCTTGGGCTTTCTGCCTGTTGCAATTATAACAGACTTTGCCTGAAACTCGTCTTTGCCTGTTTTTAACACAAAAATCCCCTCTTTTTTCTGCACAGCACTTACTTCAGCATTGTCCTCAAGCTCAACCTCAAAGCTCTTCATGTGCTCCTCAAACTTCTTTGCAAGATCCTGGCCGCTTATGTACTGGTAGCCTGTGTAGTTGCCTACTTCCCCAGACCATGCTGCCTGGCCCCCAATCATCTTAGCAAATACAACACACCTAAGCTTTTTCCTTGCAGCATAGACCGCAGCAGTTATCCCTGCAGGCCCAGCACCAATAATCGCGACATCATGCATTTTCAAGCTCTTTTTCTATCCCTTCCTTGTCAAAGCCAACAATTATCTTGCCATTTATCTCAATTTGTGGCACTCCCATCTGGCCTGATTTCTCAACCATCTCTTTTGCTTTTTCCTGGTCTTTTGAAACATCTATCTCCTCAAAATCTACTTTCTTTTCCTTAAGAAAATCCTTTAAGACACCGCACCAGGGGCATGCAGGTGTTGAATATACCTTTATCTTCATTTTAACCTCCTATAATCCCATGCATGCAGGCTCATAGTACTCTCTTGCATGCTTGCATGAAGGGCATTTTTCCGGCGGCTGTGTTCCATTATGTATATATCCGCACTTAGAGCACTTCCAGTTTATTGGCTCATCCCTCTTGTAAACAGTTCCTTTCTCAACCATCTCAAGAAGCTTTTTAAATCTTTGCTCGTGCTTTTTTTCAACTTCAGCAACCTCTTTAAACAGCTTTGCTGCCTCTTTGTTTCCTTCCTGCTCAGCAGCTTTCTGCATCTCAGGATACATGCTGCTGTGCTCAAAATTTTCACCTGCAATAGCTTCCTTCAGGTTTTCCTTTGTGCTTCCAATGCCATTAATCAGCTTAAACTCATCTTTTGCGTGCTGCATCTCATTAAGGGCTGTTTCCTCAAATATCTTTGCTATGTAATGATAGCCCTCATTTCTTGCAGCCTTGGCAAAATAATCATACTTGTTCCTTGCCTGGCTCTCGCCAGCAAATGCTGCCTTAAGGCTCTCTTCTGTTTTGCTCATATTATCTACCTCCTAATTATCCTAGAAAATTAATCAATAATGATTATTATGTAAAACCATATTTCATATATAAAACTTTTTATTCTCTCCAGCGAAAGATTTAAATAAATTAAGCTAAGCATCATAAGCAGGTGATAAAATGAGCAACATGATAATAATAAAAGCAAAAATAAAAGAATTTGCAGTTGCTGACGGAAAAAAGCTTAATGTTTCAGGAGAATTCGCAGAAAGGCTTGACAAAAAAGTTAAAGAACTTATTGCAGAAGCCTGCGAGAGAGCAAGAAAAAACAGCAGAAACACAGTAATGGAAAAAGACCTATAATGGGCTGATATTGATCTTTTCCAGCTTATTTTTTATTGAATTAAACCTATTTTCAATAAGCCTTGCTTTTTCTTCATTAATACTGCCGCTGCTCTTTAGATCCTGAAGCCTTGCTTCAATAGCTTTAAACTTTTTATTAAGGCTGATAAGATGCTCCATAGTTTTTTCATTATCTTCCCAGTTTTCCCTTATCCTGTCCCCGGCCATACAGAGAATCTCAGTGAGTTCCAAAAAACCTTCTAACTCTGCCCTTTTGGCTTCATTGCTGGTAATTTTGTTCATCTTCTTCACTAAAGTAATTGCCTTCTTCCTGCGGGTTTAACTCTTGCTGGGAAAACATGTACCCTGGATCAGCCTGCTCAGAAGACAAATCCTGCTGCCCTCCAAGAGACTCAGGTGTAATTGCTCTAGCCCCCCTTCTTATCCTGAGTATTTTGTATTTTGGATTTTCTTTTAAGAGGTTTGTGATAAGCGGAATGTTATCTCTTAAAATCTCTGTAACAGCAAGAATTCCCTGGGCAATTGCCCTGTTCTGCTCAACCAGAAGCCTAAGCTCTGGAGGAGATTTTCTTTCCCTGTTCTTCTCCTCTTTGCTAATCTCCTTTGCAACACTGAAAAGCTCAACCATCTGCCTGACAGAATCATTAAGGCTATCAACAGACTCCTTCAGGCCTTCATTAGCGAAACTTCCTCCATTGCTTTTTACATTCTTCAGCTTTTTAATAGAATTAGAAATCTCAATAACAGCATTCTTAATCTCCGGGCTTTCATTTTTTACTCTATTTTTTTTCTTAAGCTCTTTCTTAAGCTCCTCAATCTCTTTTTTCATCTCCTCAATCTTATCATGAGGAACAAGCTCATAAGCATCATCCATCATTATATTATCACCAGATTAAGCATAGTATTTTTAATTTGTTTAACTTTATTTATAAATATTTCGTTTAGTTTCCAAGTTGTTTCTTTGTATTCACTCTTAAGTGGTTTAAATTAGAAAGATTTAAATAATATGAGCACCAACAAGTAGTAAATGATTATAAACCCAGGATCAGCCAAGAAAGTACTTTTGCTTTTAATAGCCTTTATGCTAGGAGTAATATTCAGCGAGGCTTATGCAAGTGTAAATTATTTGGAAAGGCCTTTCCCCTTATTCCAGGAAGCAGGAGTAGACAGGGCATCACCCCATGACCGCATAAGAGAAGACCAGATCAAAGTATATAGCGACCATGTCCTAATAAAAGTAGACAATCCTCAGTGGGCATCATTTGCTGACACAAAATCAATGGATCCAGTAATTGACAAGGGAGCAAACGCAATACAGATAGTGCCCCAGTCAAAGGAAGAGATTCATGTAGGCGACATAATCTCATATAACTCAGATTATGCATCAGGCGTTATAATCCACCGCGTTATCCACATCGGCTATGATGAAGAAGGCTGGTACTGCATAGCAAAAGGCGACAACAATCCCCGTCAAGACCCGGGCAAAATAAGATTTAGCCAGATAAGAAGAGTTTTAGTTGCAATAATCTACTGAAAATGATAAAGAGAACATTCCTCGAAATTGCACTCGCAGCAATAATACTTCTCATCACAATAATAATTGCATTAGCTTAACCTCGTAAGAATCCAAAACTATTTATAAGAAAAAGAATTTTTTTCTCCAATGAACATAAGCAGCCTTAGCGCCGAAGAAGCCCAGGAACTTAAAAAAGCAGGCAAAATAGCAGCCCAGGCATTGGAATTCTGCAAAAAAAACATAAAAAAAGGATCAAACATGCTTGAAGCTGTTAAAAAAACAGACCAGAAAATCCTCGACATGGGAGGCCATCCGGCATTTCCTTCTCAAATCTCAATGGACCAGATTGCAGCACATTTCTGCCCAGTAAAAAACGACAACCCTGTTTTTTCAGGCCAGCTCCTGAAAATAGACATAGGCGCTCATGTCAATGGATTTATAGGCGACAATGCATGCACAATTGACCTTTCCGGGGAAAATAATGATCTGGCAGAAGCCTCAGAAGATGCCCTGAAAAACGCCATAAAAGCAATTGCTCCTGGTGTAAAAATATGCGAGATAGGAAGAATAATACAGGAGACAATCTCAGGCTACGGCTTTTCCCCGATAAGAAATCTCGGCGGCCACGGGCTCGGCAGATACAGCATACACGAGAAGCCTACAATCCCAAATTATGACAATGGAGACCAGAGGGAAATCAATGAAGGAGACATTTTTGCAGTAGAGCCATTTGCAACAAAAGGCCATGGTGTTGTAATTGAAACCTCAAACCCTACAATCTTCTCATTTATCAAAAACAAGCCAGTAAGAGACAATACCTCAAGGCAAATCCTTAATGAGATCAGAAATTACCATAACCTTCCTTTTGCAAAATGGTGGCTGGAGGAAAAATATCCCTCTTTTAAACTAAACTTTGCACTAAAGCAGATGGCAAACATGGGGATCATAAAAGAATACCCTCCATTGGCAGACTCAGGCAGCGGGCTTGTAAGCCAGGCAGAACACACAATTCTTGTAGAGGACAAAGCAAGAATACTTACAGCAGCAGAAGACTAAGCTTTCAGATTTAAAGGAGGCTTTCTCAACTCTTTAAGCCATAAAAGCCCTATCTTAATCATTTCCTTGTTAAAAGAGTCAGAAACCCTGTAAGTCTTCTTATAAAGGTCGTAATAAATCATCCCCATGCTTTTCATGGGCGTTAAAATCCTGTCATAAAACTGCCTTTTGTTGTAAGAAAGCTTAACCTTTTTCCCCCTGTATGCAGGCTCATCAATCTCAGCAATCAGGTTTCCCTCGTGAAGCTTAGTTGCAAAAACAGACATCTCTGTCTTACCAATCTCGCCCCCGTTTTCCTTCATATACTGTATTAAAAGCTTGCCAACTATCTGCTGCTGCTTTGTAGCAAAAACTACAGAAAAAACATCCTCAGATAGGTTAAACCTGTCAAATAAAATTACCATA
>PWVO01000212.1 GCA_003561825.1 Candidatus Woesearchaeota archaeon
AAGAACAGCAAATGAATTCAATGCAGAGATAAGAGCATATTCAGAAAACCTCAAAATAAGTGACATCAAAAAAATCAGAGAAAGATTCAATATTATTTGAGAAGCAATAAGCTAAATTAAGATTAAAAAACCTAATCCCTCTTCTTCCACACATAAACCTTATCATTCTTTCTTGCCTGGCCTTTCACCAAAACCCCAACACTGGAGCCTTTCTCAGCACAACTAACAGGCTTGCCATTCTTCTGAATAGAACTGGCCTTAAACTTTAAAGTGCCTGTTGTAGGCCCAATAATCATCAAAGTATCCCCTTTCATAATCTTCCTGCTCTGGACAGCAACCTCAGCAGCCCTCTGCTTTGCATAAAAATTTTTCACAACACCCACAAACTCCTTGACATAAGAAGCCTTAGAGCCATAGCACCTGGCCCACTCATCAGCAGGCCTGCCAAGAAAAAACCCAGAATGAAACCCTCGGTTATAAACACCCTCAAGCCCCTTGACAAAAGCCCTTTTGGCCTTCACATCAAGCTTGCCTTCATGCCACAAATCAACAGCCTTCCTGTAAGCAGAAACCACCTCAAAAGCATACTCCGGGCTCCTCGCCCTGCCCTCAATCTTAAAAGCATCCACACCAGACTCAATAACCTTCTCAATAAAAGGCATAGCGCACAAATCCTTAGGGCTCAAAACATAATCCTTTCCAATAACAAAAGAATGCCCCTCCTCAGCATCAGTAATAACATACTCCCTCCTGCAAGGCTGCAAACAGTCACCCCTGTTAGCACTCTTGCCAAAAACATCCTGGCTCAGAAAACACCTCCCAGAAACACTCACACACATAGCCCCATGAACAAAAACCTCAATCTCAGCCTTAGTCTTTTTCTTAATCTCCCTTATCTGATCAAGAGAGCATTCCCTTGCAAGAGTAATCCTCTTAGCTCCCAGCTTTCTGTAAAACTCACACCCAGCAGCATTGCTCACACTGGCCTGAGTACTCAGAAAAATATCAATCCCATGCTTCCTGCACTCAGAAAAAACAGCCATGTCCCAGCAAATAACAGCATCAACACCAGCTTTCTTCGCAGCAGCAACAACCCTCTTAACAACACCAATCTCATCCTCAAAAACAATAGTATTAAGCGCAAGATAAGCCTTAACACCATGCCCATGAGCATAATCCACAACATCCTTAACAGAATCAGCCCTGAAATTCTCAGCAGTAATCCTCATATTAAGAACATCAAGGCCAAAATAAACAGAATCAGCCCCGGCCTTAACAGCAGACACAAGGCTTTCCCAGTTCCCTGCAGGAGCCATAATCTCAGGTTTTTTGATATTAGTTTTCCTGGCCATACCAAAAGCAAAACATCATTACTATATAAATATTTAAGAAACAGCAAACACAACATATTTAACAAAATACCTTTTACAGTTTAACATGGAACTTAAAGAAATAAAAAGCCAGCTGCCTGAAAAAATATATCAGGAGCTTGAAAAAGAAATAAAAGAGCTCAGGCCATGCCAGGAAAAAGCAATTGAAAAAGGACTGCTAAAAAGAAAAAACATCCTAATCTGCACCCCAACAGCAAGCGGCAAGACACTCTGCGCAGAGCTCGCATTCACAAAAACAATAATGGAAAAAAAAGGCATAGCAGTCTACATAGCGCCCATGAAAGCACTTGCCTCAGAAAAATTCAAAGACTTCAGAAGAAAATACCCATTCATAAGAACAGCACTCTCAATAGGAGACATAGACTCCTCAGACCCATACCTTGCAGACTATGACTTAATAATAACCACCAGCGAGAAATTCGACTCATTAATCAGGCACAAAGCCCCCTGGCTCAGCAGCATAGGCCTGGTAATAGTAGATGAAATCCACCTGCTAAATGACCCAAAAAGAGGCCCAACATTGGAAATACTCATAACAATCCTTAGAAAAATACTCAAAGAAATCCAGATAATAGGCCTCTCAGCAACAATAGGCAATCCTGAGCAGCTTTCAGAATGGCTTGATGCTGAATTAGTAATAGACAGCTGGAGGCCCACAAAACTCCACAAAGGAGTTTTCTTCAATGGAAAAATAGAATTTGAATAAAACTATTTCTTAAGTTCCCACTTAATGCCTCCAATTCTGCATGCAGACTTATTATAGATAAAAGCAACAATCCATCCAAAAATAAACCCAAGAACACCATATACAAGAGCAAAAGAAACAAGCAGTAACAAAGCAGAAATAAAATAAAGATTCATTACCTGAACATTATTAGGCCTGTAAATAAAAGATAAAAAAATAGTGAACAGCCCAAGGAAAAACCCAAGCACAAGCATAATAAGCCCGTGAATCTTTGCTATTGAAAGCAAGTCAATCTTCGAAAGCTCAACATTAAGCTTGTCCTCTTCTGCTTTTCTTGATATTGTTTTTTTCTTCTTCATTGTAATCACCGAATCTCCTTATAAGCTTCCCCGAACATTGTAAACTGGATTATCATCACAATCATGGATGCAAAACCAGAAATGATCCATGGAATAATCACAGTAACAGCTGTCAGCCCACTCAAAAACCCTGCAATCATGCTGACCAAAATAGAAATCAGCAGAAACACAAGCCAAACAACAAGGTATCTTGAAGTAAATGCCTTCCTGAAAACCTTGTTGAAATTAAAAGCATCTGCAAAGACACCTTTTTCAGCAAAGCTCATAAAAGCCATTGGCAAAACATACCCTATAACCAAAGCAAGGAGCAAAATCAGGACAATCCACGAAAAAGCAGCAGCTAATTCTGGAGCCAAAACAGATATTATTGCCTCAGGATTTCCTGACATCATATCTGCTGCAATAATCTCTCCAATTGATCTCATAATAACTGTGCCGACAGATAAAAACCCAATAATAATAACAGGAAGCATATATATCAGCCCAATCAGCAATATAAAAAAGCCATTAACAATAAGCTTTCCCCAGTCCTTCCATTCAGGAAGCTTAAAATCCTTTTTCATAGATGTTCTTGCACACTCAACACTGTATCCAGATGAAAAAAGCCCAGTAATAATATTAATTACCGGAATCATCAGAAAAAGCGCGCCAATACCAAGCTTCTTAAAATCCTGGAAAGGCCTCTTTATTGCCTTCTCAAAATCCACCATAAATACCACCTCTAATAGTTTTTAATCTTCTCTATAAAGCAACATGGATATATAAGCTTTTCTGTAAAAAGGCCCTCACAGGCTAATCTCAGAAACAAGCTTCTCAGCATCAAACTCAGCAAGATCATCATACTCCTGGCCAGTCCCAAGATAAAGAACAGGCTTCTTAGTAACATAAGAAATAGAAATAGCAGCCCCCCCTTTCTCATCAACATCAGACTTAGTAAGAATAATCCCGTCAATCCCAAGAGCCTCATTAAACCTCTGGGCCTGCTCAACACAGTCATTTCCTGTTATGCTCTCCCCCACGAAAATAGTCATGTCAGGCTTAACAACCCTTGAAAGCTTCTTGACCTCATCCATAAGATTAACATTTGAGTGAAGCCTGCCAGCAGTGTCAATAAGAACAACATCAGCTCTCTTTGACTCAGCATACTTAACAGCATCAAAAGCAACAGCAGCAGCATCAGACCCATAGCTGTGCTTTATCAGCCTCACTCCTAGATTATCTGCATGAAGCTGAAGCTGCTCAATTGAAGCAGCCCTGAAAGTGTCACCAGCAGCAAGCACACAGCTAAGGCCTTTCTTCTTAAGAAGATGGCAAACCTTTGCAATAGTAGTAGTCTTTCCAGAGCCATTTATTCCCACAAAGCTAACAACAAAAGGCCTCTTCTCCTTAACCCTTTCCTTAATCACATCAATCATGCTGAACCTGCTTGAGTCAAGGATCTCGCTTATAGACCTCTTAAGTGTGTTTGAGACAACCTCACTAACCCTTTTTCTCATTATGCTCTTGTCAACAAGCTCATTCTTAAGGTCATTCTTTATCTTCTCAATCACCTCAACAGCAACATTGTTCTGCATAAGCTCAATCTCAATGCCAAAAAAAAGATCCTCAAACTGCTTTTCAGAGAGATTCTTTTTAGAAATAGCATCAGATATCCTGCTGAAAACCCCATGTTTCTTTTCATCCTTTGCCTGCTCAGCTAATCCTGCATCATCCTCAACAGCTTTTTCCTCAGAAGCAACAGAAGGCTCAGCTTTCTTTTTCCCGGAATCCTTCTTAACAGCCCTTTTTTCAGGAGAAACTTCAGGCTCCTCAGGAGAAACAGCCTCCTCTGGCTGCTTTGCCTCTTCAGCGCCAATCTCCTTCTCAACATCAGAAGAAAACTTAGAAAAAGCCTTCTTGAACTTGTCCTTTAAAAACCCAAACATCTTCACTTACCGCCAAAAACCTTCTTAATCTCCTGCTCAAGCCCCAGAGCATAATTGCTTATCCTCTGCATCTCAGAAAGAGTTGCAGAATGATAGCCTTTAACAGCCTCAAGCTTTGCCCTAACAAAATCCTCTGCCTGCTCAATAGTCTTATTAACCATAACACCATTTCCAACATTAACAACCAATCCCTTATTATCCTTTAGCTCTGCCTTTGCATATATCCCAGAGCTAAGTGAAACCAGAATCTCTGATCCCTCTTTAACTGACTTAAAGCCCTCAATTGCATCAATAATGCCCTGCAGATTATTAATCTGCTCCTCAATAGCCATAATCTGGCCCTGCACATTCTTAAGGCTTTCATCAATAAGCTGAAGCTCAGTGTACATCTGCTGAATCCTTTGCTGGTCTTTTTCCATAATCCCCCCTATAATACACTCTCAATGATAATATTCTTAGTCTCCTGGAAGCCCGTAGTTGACCTTAGGCTTGAGGCAAGCTCCTTATCCCCGAGAACATCACCTACCCAAGCAGCAAAATCATTCTTTTTCCTGCTCACATGATGCCTGAAAGTCTTTCTGTCAATTGACTGAATATGCTCAGCAAGCTCATTTATGTTCCTTGCCTTTGTGCCATTGCAGAAAACAAAATAATCAGAAGCCATAATCTTAACATCCTTCCTCCCGCTAAGCTCTTTTTCAACCTCTCTACCTGATCTTGCCTTATTAAGCAATATCTCAATCTCCCCAAAATGCTGCTCCTGCATAACATCAATCTTCCTGTCATTTGTCAGGTGAAGAACAGGAATAAAAGTAAGAACCTTATCCTCCTTGCTGTCAGAAGGGATAAGCTGAGTAAAAGTAAGCCTCTGCTGCGATTTATTCTCAAAAAAGAACGCATTAATCTTCCCGTAAACCTCTTTTATGATGCTCGTAATCTCAACTGTTTTCTTAGGCACATAAGGCTTAGGCTCAGGAATTGTCCTCATAACCCTTCTCTTCTGCACATCAAGTGCCTTCTGCAAGGCATCCATAAGGTCATAAACAGAAACCTTTCTCTCCCTGGGCTGCGGAGTCCTTGGCGATAAAGAAGGCCTCTCTGGTCTCAAATTAGGATCCCCACCGAAATCAAGCTGGCTTTCAAGCTCATCATAAAACTCATCCTGAAGCTCATCAATATCCTTAGATGCCATAAGCCTGTCAAGCTCATTTATATCCTCGCCAACCAGCCTGTTAGACTTAATCCTCAGCAATATTGCAGCAGCAAGAACAACCTTTCCTGAAATTCTGAAATCCATATCCTTCAGCTTCTTAAGCATCTCAATATACTTCTTGGCCAGGAGAGAGATGTCAATATCCCAGGGGTTCATCTCTTCAGTCTTGATCAAGTTAAGAATAATAGTCTGCCAAGTAATCTCATCCTTATCAAACAAAATCTCAAATATCTTTTCCTGCATATTCCACACAAAATTGAAAATACTTTATAAACATATCGGAATATCTGAAAAGATTTTTTTATAGTCCCTAATCATTGATCCGGATTCAATATCAATAAAAACATGCTTTGTCTCAGCCTTTGCAATTA
>PWVO01000045.1 GCA_003561825.1 Candidatus Woesearchaeota archaeon
ATGCCCGAATTTACGCCTGTGGATGATAGCATAAGACCTTCTTTCAGGAGGCAGCAGTCTATGAAGCAGGAACTATATGCGGCATCTCGAACATTTTATGATAAACAATAGCCGCTGGAAGGCCCGTCCTTCAGGTCGGGGAGGATGTCACTATTGAATTTCAGCCCTTATTGCAAAAACATCAAAAACATGAAACATGACAACAAAAAAAAACACTGCAAAAATATGCTCACTTATATTTCTATTTATATTGGCAATTTCTCTTAGTTATATTGTAAGTTCAGCAGAGACAAACACCAGCGGTGAGGATGCCGGCGAGACTCAGCTTGACGAGGAGCAGCAGGAACTTAGAGATAAAGTCCAGGAAGATATCTCCGGCAGCGAATATGACCCGGTTGAGGGCATTCTTAATGCAAAAAATGTTGAAGACCACGAAATAAGCCATGATTACATAGTTGATAAAGGCATAAACGAGATAGTGACAAAAGACGAGCAGAAAATAGGCCTTAGCTCAATTTTAAGCAGGCTTGATGCAGTTAAGATATTTGAAGGCCTGGTTGAGATAATATTCCTTCCATTTGGCAGCAGAAAAGATCCCGAGAAAGACACAGCGCATGATACAGACCAGGAATTTCCTCATGATGATAAGGAAAGGGAGATTGAGGTCAGCATAGACGGAGAGATTTACACATTTTTATCAGATGAAGCTGGCTCAATATCAATAAGCAAAGATGAAGAGGGGAACAACATTATCCTAAGCCAGGGCATTACCTTAAAGCTTTCCCATGGCCGCGAAATTACTTCTTTAAGTGATGGCACAGAGATAAGGATTGTTGGCGAAAGCCAGGTTGATTTAATAGGAGAGGCTTTAGTTGAATACACTAATGCTTATGCAAGAAATCCCCTGAAAGTAAATCTCTTCGGGGAAGGAAGCAGCCTTCACCTGCAGACAACTGACAGGGAAAGGTTTGTATTCAAAAACATTGATCCTGAAAAAGGCCTTGAGGTCATAATAGGTTCATACCATTCAACAGAAGACTGCATAGGAAACTGCGCCTCATATGTTGTTGAGGCATACAACTGGGACAAGATAAAAATAGACGGAAACGCAGGCCTTGAAAAGCATTACAGCGAGGTTCCGTATTCTCAAACACAGGAATACAATGAAGTGCTTTTTGTTGCTGAGTTTAATTCCGGAGAAGCAAAGATTAAGCATGAGCATCTAGCCAACCTTTTTGAGATGCAGTTCCAGTATAAGACAGTGTTGAATTACAACAATGAGATAGGCTTGTCTGTCGAGACTAGCGGAAAATTAGAGTATGACAGCAACGGGAAAAATGTTGAGATAATACCATCATTCCAGATAGAAATAGAGCCTTCAGACATGCCTTCAGAGGTCAGGGAACAGGTGACCAAAGAAATCCCAGAAAAAGAGGAAATAACAGGCGTATGGATTGAGGGACAAAACCAATGGAAGCACCTTATGGATGAAGATAAAAACATATTTGTTGCCCATGGCGAGGCAGATCCCAAGTATCGCTATGATTACCGCGGCGAGTACGATGGCATTGGCTTTTACGAGGCTTTTGAGTACAATACGGAAATGGGGGCTTATTTAAGCCAGAGGATTTACTTCAATGAAAAAGGCCAGCAGGTTGATGCCGCTGGACGAATCATAGAAGGAGGCAGGACATCCTCAATTATCGGAAAAGAAATAAGCCTTGATCATGAACAAGAGACATATTTAATGAAAAAATATAATGTCCAGAATAATCTTTTAGCGCAGAGTATAGACTCATGGATTGGGACACGTTATGGGTATGGAGAAGATTCTAGGCATGCTGTTGACTGCTCTGCTCTTGTGGGAAGAATATACAAAGAAATCTATGGAATCCAGCTTCCAAGAGTTTCAAGAGATATTTACAATGATAATCGCATAAGAAAAATTTCAAGGCAAGAATTAAAAGAGGGAGACATAGTTTTTTTTGCAACAAAGGGAAAAACAGAGATCCGCCATGTTGGGATATATCTTTCAGGAAATAGAATATTTCATGCAGGGGCAACAACACATGTCTCAATAATTGATATGGACTTGCTTGGAATGGATCTTATTTCAGGAGGTAGGATTGGCTAACCTGATTTTTTGAAAAAATAATCATCTGCATCAAAAAGTTTTGTCCTTCACTTTTCAAAAAAAATTCAAAAGTTTTATATACCCCCATTATTTATTCAGAAACAGATGAAGCCCCAAAAAAGAAGTGATTATCTCTGGATTATAGCTGTTGTTTCCATATCTTTGTTATTTCTTGTATCTTATTCTCTAATCGCTTACTCAGAGGATAATTCTGGCAATGGAGGAGAAGATTCTGGCAATGGCGCAGCAGATAAAACAGAACCAGAAGATCCTGCTGAACTTTCTGAAGACGAAATAAAAGAAAAAGAAGAAGTAGAGGAAAAAGTAAAAGGCAGCAGATTTAACATCAGAGAACGCTCTATTAATGTAGAAAATGTAGAGGAATTTGAACTTGGGTCAGACTACATAAAAGAAAAAAACATAAGAGAGATTGTTACCAGAGAGGGCAAGAATGTTGATCTTGAGTCAATCTATGAGAGGCTTAAGCACATACAGATAACAGATGGCTCAATCGAGATATTCTTAAACCCTCTTGACAGAGAAGAAAGGCCAAGAACAGATGACCCTGAAGAAGAGGATTTCATTCCAGATGAAGAGGATTATTCCGGGGATTTTGAGATAACCATAGGTGATGAGACCTACACATTCTCATCAGAGGAAGGCGGCTCAATAAAGATACAGAAAGACGATGTATCTGAAGAGTCTGTGCTTGTTCTTAGTGAGGGCGTAACACTTAAGCTTGAGGGAGGAGGCCAGATAACATCTCTTAAAGACGGCACAGAAGTAAGAGTCAAGGGCGATAATGAGATAGAGCTAAAAGGAGATGCAGTTGTCAGCGAGGGCGTTACTTTGCTGCTTTCAGATGACCGCCAGATTACTTCTTTAAGAGACGGCACAGAGATAAGAATCATAGGCGAAAGCGAGCTTGATCTAAGGGGAGAGGCTTTAGTCGAGTACACTGATGCTTATGCAAAAAACCCCCTGAAAGTAAATCTCGTCGGGGAAGGAAGCAGCCTTCACCTGCAGACAGCAGAAAAAGAGAGATATGTTTTCAAGAGCATAGATGATGAAAAAGGCCTTGAGGTCACAATAGGTTCATACCATTCAACAGAAGACTGCATAGGAAACTGCGCCTCATACATGGTTGAGCAGCCAGGAGTATGGGACAAGATAAAGATAGACGGCGATGCAATTCTTGAAAAGCATTACAATGAAAAAGGCTACAGCACTGACCCGGATTCAGGAGTAATTGTTTACATGGCAAGGTTTGAAGACGGAAAAATAAAAATGGCAACAGAGCCAGCCTTAGCTTTGGCAGAAATCATAGGCAAAGACGAAAATTTCGGCTATTATCAAAAGACAGTTTTAAACTATAACAACGAGGTAGGCATAGGCCTTGAGACAGACGGCTCTATTACTTATAATGAGCAGGATTCAAGAATAGACCTTCAGGTTCCTTATTCAGAGATAGATGTGCAGATCTCTGACCTCCCAACTGAAAAAGCAAATCAGGCATTTTTAGATCAGCAGGAGAAAGAGGAGGAAGCAGTGCCAGAAGAGACAGTCCCCCTTGAACCCACTGGCTGGATACAAGGACTGGAAGGCTGGAAGCACATGATAGATGAGGATGGGAACATAATTGTTATGACACCTGTAGGAGACGATGAAAAATACCATTATGAGTACAGGGGAGAAAAAGACGGCATGAGGTATTATGAGGCATTTGAATCTGGAAAAACAATGGGACTGTTTTTCAATGAAGAAGGCCAGCAGGTTGATGCAAATGGCAATCCAATCGGAGACAGGAAATCAACTATCCTCGGAGACCTAATAAAAGTCAGTGACAAGCCTGTTGAAACCGGCCCTTATGCAGCCCCTGAAGACCTACCATGGATAAAAGATCCGAAGCCAATCCACAATCAGGTTAGAAATATTTATGGTGTTGAAAATAATCTGGGAATGCCAAAAATTAATCTGGATAATCTTGCAGGAAGTGGTGTTGACGGCGAGTCTTTGATTATGGCTCTTATTCACAGGGAATCAAAATTTGACCCTTATGATAGGCACGGAGATAGTGTAGGGCTTACACAGCTTCCTGCCAGTACAATTGAGGATTTTGAGAAATGGCCTTTAATTACTTCAACTGGTATTGGAAGAGAATATGGCCCAATTTGGCAGAATCTTTTAAGAGAAACTGGAAATATTGAATCTCGCCTTATAAATGATTATGATTTCAGTGTAATGGCAGGTGTCTCTTACCTTAAGATGCTTGAAGACAGGTATTTATCACCTAACTACGAGTTTGGCAAGAATGCAGATGGCAGCCCAAGGACATGGTTTGATTATAGTCATTATGAAGGTGATAAAATAGACCTTGTTCTTTTTGCATATAATGCAGGGCCCGGTGCTACAAAGGCTTTGATGGAGAGTTTTCCTGGCGGTGACTGGAATGATTTAAAAACATTTGTGCACACACAAGAAGCCGCAAATATCATGGACAGGGTTTACAGAGGAACTGTCAATGTTCCCCTAAAACAAGCAATACTTGCCGGTGGCCAGTATGGAGACCGCAACCATGTGAGCTACGTAGAAGAAATAAAGCACAACGCAGGCCTATCCTAAAAGCATTTTTACTCCATTTTTCTCTTCTTAAGCAAGGCAATCAAAACCCTTAAAAACTATGCATCTATCTCAGTCCAAATGCCCAGGAAATATTATAACGAGGATGTGATACTCGCAGCAATATTCGCTCTTGTGCTTGGATTAAGGCTTTTTTTCGCTTTTCAGGCAGATTACTTTGATCATGAGGCTTATTTCAACATAAGGCAGATAAGCCACATCAGGCAAACCGGTCTGCCCTTAATAAGCGACGATCTAAGCTATGGGGGCCGCATAAGCCTTTTTCCTCCCCTTTTCCACTATACTTTGGCCTTTTTCAGCCTTTTCATGCCAGTTGAAATAGCAGCCAAAATCCTCCCAAACCTCTTTGCTTCAGCAATAGTAATAATAAGCTACTTAATTGCAAAAACACTGACAAAAAGCCCAAATTCCTCGCTCCTTGCAGCAGCAATAGCAGGCTTTATACCAGTATTTTTTGCAGAAACAGTAAACAGCGTCTCAGAGCTTTCAATGCTCATGCCCCTTATGTTTCTTGCAATATATGCCCTCATGAACATAGGATCAGGCACTAAATACGCATACTACTTTGTTGCCTCAGCTTTAATGATATCCCTTACACATTTCTATGCCTTTGTCCTTGTTTTTGCATTCTTTATTTATCTGATTTTCATAAGAATGGAAAAGCTAAGGCAGAGCCAGGCAGAGATAGAGCTAATAATATTCTTTGCAATACTTGCAACATGGGCAAACTTTATCATATATAAAAACGCCTTTTTATTCCACGGCTTTTATATAATTCTCCGCAACACCCCAGTGGAGCTTCTTGCCCGGTATTTCACAGAAATAACCATAATAGAGGCACTTTTTTACATAGGAATAATACCTTTTTTCGCAGGCATATACACAATATACAAATACATTCTAAAAGAAAAGAACAGGAGCCTTTACCTCCTGATAAGCTTTGCTGTTTCAGCTGCAATACTCCTCTGGGCAAGGCTTATCCAGCTAAGCCACGGCCTTATGTTCCTCGGCATAATATTTGCACTCCTCTTCAGCAGGTTCTATACAGACTTTCTAGCTTTCCTTGAAAAAACCAGGATTGCATCATACAAAAAAGCAGTAATAGCCCTGATAATAATTGTTTTTATATTCAATTCAATAATCCCGACAATCTCATATACAATG
>PWVO01000189.1 GCA_003561825.1 Candidatus Woesearchaeota archaeon
CAAAAATATTTTCAGCGAGTATGAGATGAAAAATCCCTATACCTGTGATAACTGCCTGCTCAATCCATCTCAATACCAGGATATTGGTACAAAGTTCGGTTATTGCCTGAAGCATGGTCGGCTACTTAACAAAAGCTCTCATACAACGTGCCATTATTTTCAGCGTAAGGATCTCCCTTTTTTCGTTGCGGAAGAGGGTCATGCGGAACATGCAAAAGCGTTTCACAAAAGCTGCGGTATCGTACTGTATCACTCAAAGCATGAGGAGGAACCCAAGTATTACTCCGAGCGTCATGCGTGGTTGAGTGATGCCTACGACCCGCATCTGCATGAAGTGGTGATCTATCATCAAATGCAAAAAAAATGGGCCTATATACAAGCCTTTCTCTCTTCCAGGAACCCGGTGAAAAGCATCATCGGTTCTTCGTTGGTTCGGAGGTATATCCGGCAGTGCGGATCGGGTAGTGACAACTATCGTCTGTTACTGGCATTAACCAGTGACCTTGCAGAAAACATAGACATTCATCTTGATGACTTCCGGCATGAACTCTCTCGTGAGGCCTTTTCCCTCCTCGAAGAGAGTTACTTGAAAGAGGTCATCTTGCTAAAGGTCTATGCGATTCAAGAGTATGGGGCAATTATGGATGATCAGGAGTTGACCTGGATAAGTGATCGGCTAAACGACTCACTGCTCTCCTCATGGAAGGAGTTTGTGGGGGAGGTTAAGGCGTTGGTGCCGATTGTTACCCGCCACATCATCACCACAGCCCAGCGTCGAGGGCGTTTCTTTCCAGAAAAACCTGCTGAAGCAGGCGCATAGCCAGGCCCATCGACCATGCGCATTCTACAACTGCGCCTTACCAATCTTAACTCACTGCTGGGGGAGTGGTCGATTGATCTCACCCACCCCGCTTACCAGAACTCCGGGATTTTCGCCATCACCGGCCCTACGGGGGCGGGTAAAAGCACTCTGCTTGATGCCCTCTGCCTCGCGCTCTATGGCCGTACTCCCCGACTGGCCAAAATCGGCAAGGGGGGCAATGAGCTGATGTCGCGCCATACCGGCGAGTGTGCGGCGGAGGTTACTTTTACCACCCAGGCGGGCCACTTCCGCTGCCACTGGGGGCAGCGCCGGGCGCACCGTCGCGCGAAGGGCGAGCTGCAAGCGCCGCGTCATGAGATCGCCGATGTCAGCGACGGGTCGATTTTGGAGAGCAGACTGCGCAAGGTGAGCGAGCGGGTTGAGCAGGTTACCGGGATGGATTTTCGCCGTTTTGTCCGCTCCATGCTCCTTGCCCAGGGGGCGTTTGATACCTTTCTCCGCGCTCCGCCCGATGACCGCGCTCCGATTCTGGAGCAGATCACCGGTACGGCGATCTACAGTGAGATCTCCATTGCTGCCCATCAGCATCGTAGCACTGCCGATAAGCGGTTGGAGCAGCTTGAGCAGGAGGTTGCCGGGCTGGCCCTGCTGAGTCCGCAGCAGCAGCAGCAGTTGGCTAGCGAGCAGCAGCAGCTTGTGCAGCAGCAGTCGGCGTTAGCGCAGCAGTTGGCGCAGGCCGAGCAGCATCTGGCTTGGCAGCGCGAGATTCAGCAACTGGAGCAGGGGCGGGTCGAGCTGGAGCAGCAGCGACAGCAGCAGCAGAGCGCCACTCAGCTTTTCGCCGCCGACCGCGAGCGGTTGCAGCGGGCTACCCAGGCGCTGGAGCTGCACGGTGACCATCGCCAGCTCACCACGCTACGCCAGCAGGAGTGCGCCGAGCGGCAGCAGCTCGATGCGCTCACCGCCGCCCTCCCCGCCGATGCGCAGCAGGTGGCGTTGGCGACTGCTGCGCTGGAGCAGGCGGTTGCCGATTACCAGGCGGCGCTGGAGCTACTGCGCGAGCAGCGCCCGCTACTTGATCGGGTGCGCCAGCTCGATCAGGAACTTCGCCACCGCCAGCAGGAGATGGAGGCGCAGCAGCAGCAGGATGCCGCTTTGCAGCAGCAGCAGCAGCGGCTTCAGCAGCAGCAGCAGGATCTACGCACTACGCTGGAGCAGCTCCAGCAGCAGCAGAGCGCCCTCCTCCAGCGTCTGGCCGTGCAGCCGGAGGGGAGTACTTTGGTCGGTGAGCTGCCGCTTCTCGAACAGTTTTGGGAGCAGTGGCAAGCGCTGGAGCAGCAGTGCCAGCAGCAGCGCCGTGCCAGCGACCAGGCCGAGGCTGCCGTTACTGCGGCGGCGGCGGCTTGGCAACAGGCGCAGCAGCAATCCGCGCAGCAACAGCAGAGGCTAGCGCGTAGCGAGCAGCGGCAGCAGGCTCTCCAGCAGCAGCTTGCCCAGCAGGTGCAGCAGGCGGAGCAGCGGGAGGAGGCGCTGCAACGGGAGGAGGAGCTGCTCGAACAGCAGCTTCTGCTGCTCACCACGATTGCCAATCTGCACGCGGATCGCACGCGACTCCAGTCGGGCCAGCCCTGCCCGCTGTGCGGTTCGGTTGAGCATCCTTATGCTAACGGGGAGATTCCCCAGCCCGATCCGATTCGCCAGCAGCGCGACCAGGTGCGGCAAGCTGTGCGCCAGGTGCGCCGGGAGCTGGCTGGCTACCGGGCGGCTGCGGATGAGATCGTCAAAGAGCAGCAGCAGCAGCGTGCCGCCGATCAGCAGCAGCAGCGGGTGACCCAGGAGGCGGCCCATCAGCACGCCCTTGCCCACCACCAGCAGCAGCATTTGGCGCACCACCTTGCGGAGCTTGGCAGCCAGCAGCAGCGGCTGGAGGAGCAACTGCAACAGCGCCTTGCCCGTTACCCCCCGGCTCCTTCGACGACGGCGCAGATTCCGCAACGGCTGGGGCAACTGCGTGACGCTCTGGAGCGTTGGCAGTATGACCAGCAGCAGCGAATTACCCTCGGTGAGCAGATCGCTACGCGCAGCTCGCAGCTTGCGCCGTTGCAGCAGCGGTGGGATGAGCAGCGGCAGCAGCAGCAGGCGCTTCAGCAGCGTTTGGCTACCCTTCGGGAGGAGTGGCGGCAACAGCAGCAGCAGCGCCAGCAGTGGCTGGGCGATGACTCCCCCGATGTGCTGGAGCAGCAGCTTCAGCGAGCCTTTGAACAGGCCGAGAGCGCCCGCGAGGTGGCTCGTCAACGGCAGCAGATGGCAAGCGAGCAGCAGCAGCAGCGCCTTACCCGTAGCGCCGAACGGCAGCAGCGTATCGCCGCTATTGCGCAGCAACTCCCTACGCTGGAGGAGCATTTTTACCAGCGGCTACGGCATTTTGCTTTTGCCAGTGAAACGGATTTTCAGCAGGCGCTGCTGGATGAGTCGCAACGCCAGCGGTTGCAAGCCGAGGCGCAGCGCTTGAGCCGCTTGGGCGATCTTCTGGAGAGCCGTTTGCGTGATCTTACCCACCGCTTGGAGCGCCGCCGTCAGGAGGCGTTCGGCGCGGCTCCCTTGGAGCAACTGGAGCCGCAGTGCGAGCAACTGCGCGGTGAGCAGCAGCAGCTTTTGCAGCGCCTCGGTGCGCTTCGGCAGCAGCTCGATCACCACCAGCAGCAGCAGCAGCGGCAGCAGCAGCAGCTCCAGGCGATCGCCGCGCAGCAGCAGGAGTGCCAGCGCTGGCGACGGTTAAGCTCTCTAATCGGCTCCGCCGACGGGAAGCGCTACCGTAATTTTGCCCAGGGTCTTACCTTTGAGCAGATGATTCACTACGCTAACCGTGAGTTGCGGCGGATGAATGACCGCTATCTACTGCTCCACGATCCTCAGCACCCGTTGGAGCTGAGTGTGCTGGATAGCTACCAGGGGGGGGAGGTGCGCTCGACCAAAAACTTATCCGGCGGTGAGGGGTTTATCCTCAGCCTTGCGCTTGCTCTCGGGCTGTCGAATATGGCGGGTAGCCATATCCGCATTGATGCACTGTTTCTTGATGAGGGCTTCGGCACCCTCGATGAGGAGGCTCTCGATAGTGCGCTGGATGCCCTCGCGACTCTTCCGCAAGAGGGTAAATTGATCGGCATTATCTCCCATGTCCCGGCATTGAAAGAGCGCATCACCACCCGCATTGAGGTTCATCCCCGCAGTGGTGGCAGGGCTATCCTTGCAGGCCCGGGAGTTGAGCGGGTTTCGAGGTAGGGCGATCTTCAGTCCGTCGCTTCGCTCTCCACTTTTTCGGGTGCGATACAAGCCGATGCGCAAGCCTTGTAGGATGGCGCTTCGGGCTACCTGTCGTCCCCCAGAGTGACCCATGACCTCCTTCCGAAGTGGTGTCATGCTGCCGAAAGCATCACTTTGGGTCGCCTCCCACTTTCTCCGCTTTCAAAAGCAGAAAGTGGTATAATGGTTACCCTATTTCCTCCCAGCCTCCCGCTCTTCGCTCTACGACCGACTCTTGTTAGGAATCCCAATACTTATGTCCTTTGATCTTCTCGGCCTTTCGGCCCCGCTCCTGCGTGCTGTCCATGCCCAGGGCTACCATGAACCTACCCCAGTCCAGCGCCAGGCTATTCCGGTGATCCTCAAGGGTCAGGATATCCTCGCGGGTGCCCAGACCGGAACCGGCAAGACTGCCGGCTTCACCCTGCCGCTGCTGGAGCGGCTGATGGGGAGCCGTCCCCGCACGGGAGAGCGTCCGGTGCGGGCGCTGATCCTCACCCCGACCCGCGAACTGGCGGCGCAGGTGGGGGAGAGTGTCGCGACCTACGGCCAGTACCTGCCGCTGCGTTCGGCGGTGATCTTTGGCGGGGTCAGCATCAACCCCCAAATCGAAAAGCTACGGCGGGGGGTTGATATCCTAATCGCCACGCCGGGCCGCCTGCTCGACCACGTCGGACAGCGCACGGTGGATCTCTCTAGCGTGGAGATCTTGGTGCTGGATGAGGCCGACCGTATGCTTGATATGGGGTTTATTCACGATATTCGCCGTCTCCTGCGGCTGCTGCCGGAGGGACGGCAGAATCTGCTCTTCTCGGCAACCTTTTCTGATGAGATTCGCCAACTCGCCAGCGGGCTGCTGGAGGAGCCGGTGATGTTGGAGGTGGCGCGGCGCAATACCGCTGCGGAGACGGTGACCCAAATTATCCATCCGGTGGATCGCGAGCGTAAACGGGAGCTGCTGTCGTTTCTGATTAGTAGCCGTGATTGGCGGCAGGTGCTGGTTTTTACCCGCACCAAACACGGTGCCAACCGTCTCGCCACGCAGTTGGAGAGCGATGGTATCGGCGCGGCGGCGATTCATGGCAATAAAAGCCAAGGGGCGCGTACCCGTGCGCTGGCCGATTTCAAATCGGGGGCGGTGCGGGTGCTGGTGGCGACCGATATCGCCGCGCGTGGTCTCGATATCGATCAGCTCCCCCACGTGGTCAACTTTGAACTGCCGCATGTTGCTGAAGATTATGTCCACCGTATCGGGCGGACTGGGCGGGCCGGTTGCGAGGGGGAGGCGGTCTCGCTGGTCTGTATCGACGAAGATCGGCTGCTGCGCGATATTGAGCGACTGCTGAAGCGTCGTCTTCCCAAGGAGCCGATTGGCGGGTTTGAACCCGATCCCAGCGTTCCCGCAGAACCGATCCTGCAGGGACGGCGCGGCGCTCCAGCACGCCAGGATGGACGCAGAAACCAGGGAGGTGGACAGCGGCAAAATAGCGGGCGCCGAAGCGGCGGCGCAGGTACCCGTGGCAGCTCGCATACTCAGAAGGTTTGAGGGAGATTCGAGATTCGAGATTCGAGGAGCGAGACGCGAGGAGCGAGACGCGAGATTCGAGGAGCGAGATTCGAGGAGCGAGACGCGAGACGCGAGTCACCTCGTTCCCAAGTTCTACTTGGGAACGCCTACCCGGCAAGCTCTGCTTGCCGTAGACCTCGCACCTCGAACCTCCCACCTCGAACCTCGCACCTCGAGCC
>PWVO01000182.1 GCA_003561825.1 Candidatus Woesearchaeota archaeon
AAACAATATAAAAACAAGGAGAGTGGTTAAAATTACATAAAAAAATATAGTAAAAGTAAAAAAGCTTTATGATGATGTGGAGCTGCCGGAATATGCGCTCGAGAGCGATGTCGGCTTTGACATAAGGGCAAATGAGACAATCTCTTTTGAGGTAGGCCAACAAAAAACAGTAAAAACAGGGATTGCAATAGAGATACCCAAAGGCCACGTAGGCCTAATAAGAGACAGGGCAGGCATAATGACCAAGATGGGCCTGCACACAGCAGCAGGAACATTTGACCCTGATTTCAGGGGCGAGGTCTCAATAGTGCTTATCAACTGCGGCGACCAGGAAGTCCAGGTTGAGAAAGGCATGAGAATAGCCCAGATGCTTATACTTCCAATAACAAAAGTTGAGATAAAGCAGGCAGATGAGCTTTCAAAGACAAAAAGGGACACAAGAGGCTTTAGCTCAACTGGGGTAAAAGAAATTATCAGAGAGCTTGAAAAGCTTAATCACAAACCTGAAAAATAATTTTTTCTGAAAAATGAGCAGCGAAAACATTGAGCCTAGCATAAGCAGTCCTGAAAATGGAAATGAAAGAATAATAAAAACCCTTATTGATGAGGAGATGAAAAAGTCATACCTCTCCTATTCAATGAGTGTTATAGTAGGCAGAGCCCTGCCAGATGCAAGAGACGGCCTCAAGCCAGTGCACAGAAGAGTTCTCTACACAATGTATGAAAACGGCCTTCTCCATAACAAGCCGTTCAGGAAATCAGCCAATGTAGTGGGAAACTGCATGGCAAAATACCATCCGCATGGGGACTCAGCCATATATGACACATTAGTGAGGATGGCCCAGGATTTCTCCCTGAGATATCCTCTTGTGCAGGGCCACGGAAACTTTGGCTCAATTGACGGCGACTCAGCAGCTGCCATGAGATACACTGAGGCAAGGATGTCAAAGATATCAGAAGAGATGCTTCTTGACATTGAAAAAAACACAGTAAACTTTGCCCCGAATTTTGACAGCTCAGCCAAAGAGCCTTCAATACTCCCTTCAAAAGTCCCAAACCTTCTGGTAAACGGCTCTTCTGGCATAGCAGTTGGCATGGCAACAAACATGCCTCCCCACAACATAGTTGAGATAGCAGAAGGAATCAAGGCAGCAATTGAAAACCCTGACATCACTTCAGAAGAGCTTTTCAGCATAATAAAAGGCCCTGACTTTCCCACAGGAGGGATTATCTGCGGAAAAGCAGGCATATTAAGTGCATACCGCACAGGCAGGGGAAGGGTAATAGTAAGATCAAAAACAGAAACAACAGAAAAGGATTCAAAAAAATCAATCATTGTTTCAGAGATACCTTATATGGTAAACAAGTCATCCCTGATAGAGCAGATAGCAGAGAATGTAAAGGAAAAAAGAATAATAGGCATAACAGACTTAAGAGACGAGTCTGACAGGGAAGGCATAAGAATAGTAATTGAGCTAAGGAGAGATGCAAACCCGGATGTTATACTAAACCAGCTTTATAAGCACACCAGGATGCAGGAAACATTCAGCATAATAAACCTTGCTCTTGTCAAAAACCAGCCCAGGGTGCTTAATCTAAAAGAGCTGATATTATGCCACATCAACCACAGGCGCGAGGTAATCACAAGAAGAACACAGTTTGAGCTTAAGAAAGCAAAACAAAGAGCCCACATCCTTGAAGGCCTTATAATTGCCCTTGAAAGCATAGACAGGGCTGTTGACCTGATAAAAAAATCCGAGTCAGTGCAGGATGCAAGGCACGAGCTTATCTCAGCATTTAGTATTACAGAAAAGCAGGCAAATGCAGTTCTTGAGATGAGGCTCCAGAAGCTAAGCTCGCTTGAGCAGAAGAAAATAAGAGAAGAGCTTGAATCACTCTTAAAGCTCATAGAAGAGCTTAAGGCAATATTAGCTTCAGAGCATAAAGTTCTGTCCATAATAAAGTCAGAGCTTCATGACCTAAAAGAAAAATACGGGGACCAAAGAAAAACATCTTTCATGGACATTGAAGAGGACTTTGAGACAGAGGACCTTATCAAGCAGGAGGATGTTGCAGTTACAGTAACCCATCACGGCTACATAAAGCGCATCCCCCTTGCATCATACAGGCAGCAGAGAAGAGGCGGCAGGGGGATAATTGCAGCAAAGACAAAAGAAGATGATTTTGTAGAAGACATATACATAACATCAACCCATGACTATCTTCTTTTCTTCACAAACAAAGGCAATCTCCACTGGCTTAAGGCATATGCTGTGCCAGAGGAGTCCAGAATCTCAAAAGGCAAGGCAATAGTAAACCTGCTTGACCTTAAAAACGAGAAAGTTACAGCAGTAATCCCAGTAAAAGAATTCAGCAAAGGATTTTATCTTTTGATGGCAACAAAAAAAGGCATAGTTAAGAAAACAGACCTTCTTTCATTCTCAAGGCCGAGATGCGGAGGCATAAGGGCAATAACACTTGACTCAGACGATGAGCTCATAAACGCAGTGCTTTCAGACGGCTCAAAAAACATGCTTATTGCAACAAGCTCTGGAATGGCAAGCAAGTTCAGTGAAAAAGACATAAGGCCCACAGGAAGAAGCTCCCAGGGAGTCAGGGGAATAAGGCTTAGGGAAAATGACCTTGTAGTCGGCATGACACACGCAGACGACTCAATGGGACTCCTCACAGTAACTGAAAACGGGTATGGAAAAAGAACAAGAATCTCTGACTACAGGCTGATAAGAAGAGGAGGCAGAGGTGTCATAAACATACAATGCACACAGAGAAACGGAAAAGTTGTCTCAGTGATGCCCGCAAGTGATGAAGAAGACATAATACTCATAAGCAGGCGGGGCATAGTCATCAGGATCCCGGCACGAGGAATCTCAGTCATAGGCAGAAACACCCAGGGAGTAAGGCTTATGAAAATCTCTGAGGATGATGCAGTTGTCTCAGCAGCAAAAGTCCCCGGGGGCAGTCCTGAGGAAAATTCCGAGGATCCAGGCGTAGAAGAGCAGGAGATAGACACAGAAGGCTAATTATTTAAACCTAAGAAAATTCTTTCTAATCATGAGAGCATTAGCAATAGCCCACAAAGGAACAGAAGCCCTTGCAGCTTCAGAAATAAAAAACCTTATTGGCTCAGAAGCATACCCAAAAGACTCATGCGTAGTGTTTGATGCAGGCTTTATGGATCTATGCAAAGCAGCTTACATCTCCCAGTCAGTCAGGAGAGTAATCTGCATACTGCAGGAATTCACTCTTGAAAAAAAAGAAAGTTTCCTCAGCCAGCTCCAGCAGGCAGTAGAGAATTCTGAAATAGAGGAATGGCTTTCTCCTGAAAAAACATTCAGGGCAGTATGCGAGTCAGAATTTGCCATAGCTCAGGATGCAGAGGCAGAAGCAGGGTCTTTTATTATTGAAAAAATAAAGAAAAAAAAGTCATACACACAAAAAGTAAGCCTGGATTCGCCAGATGTAACAGCCTATGTCTTTTCATCAGGAAAAAACTGCTTTCTTGGCATAGACCTCTGCGGCTTTGACCTCAGCAAAAGAGACTACAAGGTATTCACAACATCAGCAGACATAAAAGGCACAATAGCATACTCCCTTCTCCTGATGGCAGGCTATGACAGCAAGAAAGCGCTTCTTGACCCATTCTGCGGCTCAGGCCCAATACCAATTGAGGCAGCATTCAAGCCAACATCCAGCTTAAACCATTTCAGGAGAGAAAACTTTGCATTCTTGAAGCTTAAGGGCCATATCCCGCCTGATATAAATGCACTTCTTGAAAAACTTGAAAAGCCTGCTGAAAAAAGAAGGATCTTTGCATATGACAGCCATCTTAATTACATAAAGTCAGCAAAGAAAAACGCGAAAATCGCAGGAGTCAACAAGTCAATAGAGTTCTCAAGAATCGAGGCAGAGTGGCTTGACACAAAATTCAGCAAAGGCGAAATAGACATAATAGCATCAAGGCCCCCTTACTCAAAGTACGAGATGAAAAAAACCCAGGCACTTTATGACAGCCTTTTTTATTCAGCGCAGTACATACTTTCAGAAAAAGGAAAAATAGCGCTTCTTTCAGCAAACCCGGGCATGCTTATCAAAAGCGCAGAAAAAAACAATTTTAAGGCTTCAGAAGAAAAGGAATTCTGGCAGGGCAATATGAAGCTTCATGCACTTGTTTTCACCAAATCAAAAAAATCAACTTAAAATATAAAAAGCTTTATATATTAATTGTTAAATTTAATTGAATATGCAAAAAAGAGGTCAGGTAAGCTTATTTATTATAGTCGGGATTATATTGGTTTTGGCAGTCTCTCTTCTTTACTTTGTCTTAGCTCCTGATTCAGACCCAGGTGTTGTTACAGCTGCAGATATGGCCCCTATCAGGAATTATATAGACCTCTGCGCCAAGTCTTCTGCAGAAGATGCAGTCAGGCTCCTTGGGCTTCAGGGAGGATACATAAATGTTCCCAGCCCTTATTTTGAGTCAGTATATACAGACATAGCATACTGGTACTACACCGGAGATGATACCTATCCCACATTGGAAAAAATGGAGCAGGAGCTTTCAGGCTATATGAATGAGAATCTTCTTGATTGCATTGATGACTTAAGGGTTTTCTCAGACATGGGCTATGCATTTAGCTTTGGCGAGATATCAACACAAGCAAGCATAGGGCAGAACAATGTTGAGTTTAACATTAATTACCCAATAACTGTAATTAAGGATAACAGGAGAACAGAGATAAGCACATTTTACCAGAACATTCCAGTAAGGCTTGGCTATATCTATGACATCTCAAGAGAGATTGTCTCAGGCCATGTTGAAGATCCTGACTGGATTGATGTCAGCTACCTCCTTGGCCTTGACATTACTCCCAGGATATATCCTTATGAAGGCTCAAGGCTTGTTTACTCATTAAGAGACAATGTCACAATTACAGATTTTCAGTTAGAGTATTTATTCCTTTTTGCAGCGCAGTTTGATTAGTTACTGGCATCTTTTATTAAGAAACCTGCCAAGAAATCTCCGGGTTTTAAGGCCTGAGATGAATTGGCACTGGACACTGGACATTCCTTCATAAAATTTATACAGTACAAGGATCTAAGAAACCATATGGCTCACAATAGAATGTATAGATACCGCATTTATCCTTCTAATAAGCATAAGCACAGGCTTAACAAACAGTTTCATCTCTGCCAGGAAACCTATAGCCTGCTTCTGTCTGAAAGCAAACAAATCAACATTACCAGCAGGAAAGAACTTTATTCTCTTACCAAAGACATTAAGATAACCTGCCCTTCTTATTATAAACAGGTTCATTCTCAGGTCTTGCAGAATGTTGCTGACAGACTGCACAAAGCATTTGACAGCTTCTTTCGCAGGGTCAAGGAAAAAAGAGCTGGCAAGAATGTTAAAGCAGGGTATCCGAGGTTTAAAAGCAAGGTTAGCAGCATCACTTTTCCTCAGTCTGGTTTCAAGCTTCTTTCTGGCAAAAAACTCAAGCTTAGCAGGATAGGAAATATACCCATAGTGCTGCATCGCATACCTAAAGGCAAAATCAAGGCCCTTACCATTAAAAAGAACAGAGCTGGCCAGTGGCATGCTATATTCTCTTGCGAATTTCCTGAAACTCCCTCTGGCCTTAACCATACTTCCATGAAATCTATTGGCATAGATGTTGGCCTTGAAAATTTCGCTGCACTTTCTAATGGCAAGTTTATAGCTAA